>DATIJL010000016.1 GCA_035478595.1 Candidatus Chromulinivoraceae bacterium | reverse complement strand
GTTACAGAACAGCGAGAGAAGTGTATTTAGAAAACCGACAGGAGGCAACGCAGCATGAACAGTAAGGTAAACAAAAAAGAGCCTAACGGCTCTTTGTCTCAAGATGGTTTGGCTGTCGCAGTTGAGGGTTGCGGGCAGCGTGCGAAGGCTATATGTTTTATAGCACATTTATAGTGGTCGTCAAAGTCTTTGCTATACTACACGCAGGCACGGTAGTGAAATGAGGTGAGTCGCATGGCACCTCCCGACAAGATCGGGAAGCTCGGTACGGTGAATATCACGTACCGTCGGGGTCATCGAGGACCAATCGTGGTGGTTGGTATGCCGGAGTACGACTTTGGTAGACTCCAGAACCTGGTAACCGCATATGAGGAACACGACAAGGCAGTGGATCAGCTCAATGACCATCCGAATCGTAGGACTCGCAATCAGATGTTGGGGATGCTCGGGTTGCCTCTCCAGGGGCCGCATCTTCATATGGAAGTAAAGGAGTACGAGTTCCCAAGTTACGACACAGTCGGCGTCTTGGGGGTGCGACGTGCTATCAACAAGCGCATAGTCCGCTTGACTCCCAAATATATCGAGGAGGTGGTATCCAGTGAAGGTCACTAACACGATCGTTTAAGGTCTAATGTTATAATTAAAGTTACTATGTTTCAAATGTCAACAATTAAGCAACTTGCAACCGAACATGGTTCGCCACTTTTTATCTATGATCGTGTCTATTTGCGCGATCGCGCTCAGCAGCTTATAGCGCTTGATCTGCCGTTCGGCCTAACCTCTCGTTACGCGGTTAAGGCGAACAACCACCCCGAGGTCGTGGCATTACTGAATGCTGAAGGGCTGCATTTTGACGCTAGCTCTAGTTATGAGACGACGGAATTGCTTGAACAGGGAATACAGGGTGAGAGAATAAGTCTCTCAAGCCAGCAGCCGGCGCATAATCTCGCAAAGCTTCTTGCGGCTGGTGTGCTTTATACTGCCACATCGCTCCATCAACTAGAGCTTTTCATACAGGAAGCTCCAAAGGGTATGGGTGTTGGATTGCGTATCAACCCTGGTCTCGGTGCAGGTCATAACAACCGCACGACAACTGGTGGTGCTAACTCAAGCTTTGGGTTATGGAATGCGTATCTGCCTCAAGCTCTAGAAATGGCAAAAAAGGCTGACATTAGGATTACTCGACTACACATTCATATAGGTTCCGGCGCGGATCCTAAGATGTGGGGTGAGGTGATAAAAACGGCACTCAATATTGTTCGTCAGATGCCAGATGTTACCGCTTTAGATATTGGAGGTGGCTTTAAAATTCATCGCTACGGTGATGAACATGAAGCCAACATGACAGAAATTGCGAATGTTTTTAGTACCGAACTTAAAGTATTTGCCGAGGAAACCGGCAGACGACTACATTTGGAGATTGAACCTGGTACATGGTTGGTAGCTCATGCAGGTATACTTGTGGCACAAGTAGTTGATGTTGTTGATACAGGTGCCGATGGTCATACTTTTTTGAGACTTAACACTGGAATGAACGATATTATCCGACCAAGCATGTACGGCGCTCAGCATCAGATTGATACACTAAAAGATACAAATGAGACAGATGAATATGTTGTCGTTGGGCATAACTGCGAGACGGGTGATATATTAACACCTGCCGCGGGAGATCCTGAAGGTTTGGAGCCTCGTTTAATGAAAAAAACAGCAATAGGTGACATGGTGGTTATTCATGATGTTGGTGCCTATTGCCGTAGTTTTGCTGTTCACGGATATAACTCGTATCCTTCGGCAAAAGAAGTTTTTGCTTAATTCAAACAATGTGAAGATTGCCCTATACTGCATGGGCGATGAGTATGCTACCATTGGTTATGGCGTATTCAGAAGTAAAAATTGGTGATCCAGTATATTCTGAAAATCTTGACGATGTGGGGAGAAATTATGGCTTTGAGGGTCTTATGGCGCGGTTTGCGCACGCCTTAGGAAGGGTGGGGCTTGCCGAAAACGAACTGATACAAACGACGCTCGCATTGGGCGTCGATTTACATGAAGGTGATAGGCGCACTTACGAGCCATACATTTATCATCCAATCCGGGTAGGTATACGACTAATTGAAGAACTGGGTGTGACCGACGCGATAACAATCGCTGCAGCACCTGTGCATGATGTTATTGAAGATCATCCTGATGAGCTTGCAAAACTCGAATTTGACAGCATTCCAGATGAACCGCATCTTCAAAGGAGGCTTGCGCATAGTGCGCTTGCGCTCATTGCTTCAGAAGATGTGGCGAATGTTGTACTTGAGGTATCTAATCCGATTCTTGGTCCAGATGATAAGAAACTAGAAACGTATATTGAACATACTGCACGGCTGGTTGTCTATGGAAGTCCACGGGCGGCCGCGTTAAAGCTTGCTGACTTTATAGACAATTCAGGTATAGCAACAGGCGAGGATCCGGGGAAGCGGTCGAAGTTAGACCGAAAGCAGGGGCCCGTTTACGGAATGCACGTCGCGGGGCTTTCCCGGTTGGATAGTCTCGTCTCGACAGAGGCGAAGCCTGAAGTGGTAATGGCACTTTCGCACCGTCATTTACGCGCGCTTGGTCGCTTAACGCAGAGAATCGACTCGCGTGAGCAACAATAAACAAGGCACATGTGGTTTACAGGAAGAAGATGCGACTGGGTAGTTTACAGACTGACAGTTTCCCTGTATAATTAAGCGCATACGTCGTGGAGTCTTTTTATGGACTGCCATACGAAATATAATTAATAGGAGATAAAATCCCATATGGCAGATTTCGATCGCACTAAGCCGCACGTCAACGTTGGTACCATGGGTCACGTTGACCACGGTAAAACAACTCTAACTGCTGCAATTACAGCTGTACTTGCAAAGCGTCTTCCAAGCGCTGTTAACAAACCAGTTGCTTATGACCAAATTGACAACGCACCTGAAGAGCGTGCACGTGGTATTACCATTGCATCTTCTCACCAGGAATACGAGTCAGCTAAGCGTCACTACGCTCACGTTGACATGCCTGGTCACGCCGACTACGTTAAGAACATGATCACGGGTGCTGCACAAATCGATGGTGCTATCCTCGTAGTTGCTGCAAACGATGGTCCACTTCCACAAACTCGTGAGCACGTTCTGCTTGCAAAGCAGGTTGGTGTGCCTAAGATCGTTGTCTTCCTTAACAAGATGGACCTCGCTGATCCTGAGCTCGTTGAGCTTGTTGAAATGGACATCCGTGAGCTGCTTGCTAAGAACGGCTTCGATGAAGACGCTCCTATTATCAAGGGTTCTGCTACTAAGGCACTCGAAGGTGATCCTGCTAGCGAAGACGCTATTATGGAACTCGTTGAGGCTCTTGACTCATACGTTCCAGAGCCAGTTCGTGATCTTGACAAGCCTTTCCTTATGCCTATTGAGGATGTGTTCTCGATCAAGGGTCGTGGTACGGTTGCTACTGGTCGTATCGAACAGGGCATCGTTAAGCTTAACGATGCAGTCGAAATCATTGGCGTGAAGGCTACTCAGCAATCAGTTGTAACTGGTATTGAGGCCTTCAAGAAGAACCTTAACCAAGGTCAAGCCGGTGACAACGCTGGTCTCTTGCTTCGTGGTATTGAGCGTGAGCAAATTGAGCGTGGTCAGGTTGTTGCTAAGCCAGGCTCAATCACTCCACACACCGAGTTTGAAGCTGAAGTTTACATCCTTAAGAAGGAAGAAGGCGGCCGCCACACTCCATTCTCAAAGGGTTACAAGCCACAGTTCTACTTCCGCACAACTGATGTTACTGGTGAAGTTGAACTTCCAGCTGACAAAGAAATGGTTATGCCTGGTGACACCGTTACCTTCAAGGTAAAGCTTCTTGCACCTATTGCTATGGAGCAGGGTCTTAACTTCGCTATCCGCGAAGGTGGCCGTACCGTTGGTGCTGGTGTTGTAACAAGCATCACTAAATAATAACTGACTAGTTATAGCGACGAGAGGCCTCAATTCAAGAGGCCTCTTTTGCTGAGGAGAATATGTACCACTACCGCAAAACTCGTAATGCCTATGCGAAACACAACGCCGGCGACAGGAAAATAGAAGGCTGTACGTTTTGTAATGAACTTACGCACGGCACAAAGATAATTGAAGAGGGCAAGACGATGTTTGTCATACCTAATCGCGTGTCCTACGATATTTTTGAAGGTCGTAAGGTGACCGATCATCTGATGATTATTCCGAAACGACACGTTGATACATTTGACGACTTCACCGATGAAGAGGCCTTGGAATTTATACGAATGACTGGTGCGTATGAAACAAGAGGATTTAACGTATACGCGAGAGGTCGTGGAAGTATTAGCAGATCGGTTATACATCAGCACACTCATCTTATTAAGACAGACACTAAGCGAACCAAGGCCATCTTTTATATTCGCAAGCCACACTTTCTAGTAAAGCTTTAAAAGCAAACACCCGCTCCTGAAGCCCGAAGGCGCCAGGGTGGGCGCTGCTTGACAGGCATGGGAGCGGGTTTATTCCTTGAGGAGTATCTCACCACCTTTCACGTTTAGGCCACATGCGGAACAGCGACGCTTCATCGCAAGACCGCGCCGTGCGGGTGTATAGGAGGTATCGCCATCGAACCGATGCGGCCTCAGGACTAGCCAGCAGGGAATGCCGAACTTTCTGGGCTTTGATGTCTTGCAGGATGATGGAGCTTCAGGTGCGCCATTGGAGTGCTGCGTAATGTCAAACATCCTCACGTCTCCTCTCAGGGATATGAGGTGATGATAACATGGATATAACATGGTTAGGGCCTATTGGCAAACGGGTGTAATTAGTATAAAATAACGAATGTATTAACATCATAGCCACCGAGAACTCAGCTGGACGTGAACAAAGCACGATTCTAGCGGAGGTTACGGGGTAGCACATAAAGGAGCAGTCCATGCCAGAAACAAAAGAAGCGGGTCTTCGTATCCGTATTCGTCTAAAAGCCTACGACCATAAGGTCATTGACCAATCGGCAAAGCAAATTATTGACACCGCACTTCGCACGGGTGCAAGTGTAGCGGGTCCTATCCCACTTCCTACTCGTCGCAGTAGCTTCACCGTCGTTAAGTCTCCACATGTTTACAAGACTGGTGGTGAGACCTTTGAGATGCGTGTTCACAAACGTCTTATCGATATCACAAACGCAACACCAAAGACTATTGATAGCCTGCAGAACCTCAGCCTTCCAGCTGGTGTTGATGCAGAAATCCGCATGTAAATTAAGCATGCAATAGAAAAAATCCCGGTTATGCCGGGATTTTTTGATTGCAAGGACATGGCCGCTGCAGGTTGTGCAAGCGGCCAGCCGTCTCGGCCAGCGGGCCCTTGTGGGGCGTAGCCATGTCTTCGTTCATCGCACGGGTTGTAGCCGTCGCCTCGCATCATACAGTTCGCTCAGGGCCTTGTGAAGGTACTTGAGCCGCGCATATGTCAGCGGTCGGAAGCACCACAGACGGTCTGAGAGACTGATGTGTGCGCTGGAGTTACGACAGAGTACTCGACGAGCCACAGAGCCGTCCGAACGGACGACGTAGCGTCGAATAGTATCGTCCCATCCATACCGATCGATGTACAGCTCACTCTCTCGAGCGGACGCCCCAATGAGCACCTTCTGGGTGCTAGGACGATCACGATCACAGGGGACAAGCAGTACACACTCGGAGTCGATCAACTCCTGCGCGCGGGTACGAATTGACGCGGTGAGTTGGTGCAGAGGTGGAGACTTGCGCAATCGTCGCGTGACGATTGGGGTCAGGGCCAAGACCAGGCACATCATGCCGATAGATCCTAGCCTCGCAGACGGATTCCTGGTTGTTGCCATATTGGCAATCAGAAAGCCGCAAGCGAAGATTGTTGTCAGCAGGTAAGCCCAGTACAGGGGGCTGTTCCGGGACATCGCTTCCTTCCTCTATGGGTGAACGTAAGACAGACCTGTCAAATAATAACATGTTATTAACGGTAAGAGGAATACAATATGTGTATGTTCTTATCGTTGCATGACATTCATGTGAGTGTCAGGACCAACACTCTGGATATCATCATACATACTATGAATACGAACGGTAAGATACATTACCCAAATGCCAAAACCTAGGACAAGACCGCCAATAATAAGCCAGTAAATAGTTTGCTGGGTGATTTTAAATACTACAAAGGGTTTAGGGTTCGATGCGCGTACAAAAGAACGCATTTCGCTTGGTTTCTTTTTAGGTGCTTGTTTTTTCTTGGTTACTGGCATAATTCCTCCAAGGTTTTGTTGTATGGTTTCAGTATGGCCTAAGAATACTGGCTGCGCAAGAGCGTTTGCACTCATGGTTACTTTTGATATACTGACAGGTAATGGCAACGCAAAAACAAAAACCCAGAACATATGCACGTAATCGCCCCGCGACCGTTAGCCGCAAGGGCTACGAAAAGATCTTTGAGTCTGATAGTACTTATTTTCTAAAGCTTGTAGTATTTGTATTACTTGGGACTTTTTGGGTTAAATTCCAAACACCAGTGACATGGCTTGGATTACCTCTGAGTGCTATTCCTGTCGGTTTTTTAGTTGGTCTTTTACTTGTGCGCAAATTTGAAAAGTATCAGGCTGACCGAAAAATATGGTATGCCATCTTGGTAGTGATAACGATTCTTTGCTACTTTGCGCCCTCAGGCATCGTTATTTAGTTAGCGTAAACTGCGCCGCCAGTTATGTCAAAAATGCTTCAAGTGACGTAGTGCCTTCTTTTTTATACTCTGCAGCCAGTTCATGACCGACGTAGCGTACATGCCAAGGTTCGTAAGCGTATCCGGTGAGGTTAGTGGTTTCTTTTTGATATCGAATAACAAAGCCAAAATCGTTAGCGTGTGCTGCGAGCCATTTGCCTTCAACCGTATCACCAAAACAGGCGTTAAAGTTACAGTTTGGACTTGAGGCTCCGCCAATATCTACGGCAAGGCCCGTTTGGTGCTCACTGTAACCTGGCCTAGCGCTAATGGTCTCGGCTGTGGCTTGGCCATATTGGGCGGTGTAGTTGTTGAATAAAGCCGTCTGGTTAGCATACGAACGATAGGCGCTACTCATATTTAGAGTAACGCCCTGCTGAGCAGCAGCATCCACGAGAGCGTTTAGATCGGCACTAATACGCAAACTGTATTGATAGCCGTCGCGACCGAGGATAATATCACTTGGTACGTAATCTTTTGGGTTCATAGGATGCTGTTTATTAACGACAACCCGAAGACTTGCAGGGTCGATGTGTGAATACTTATTTTTATCGAATGGGGGTATTTTTGGAACTGGCGCAGGAGCTGTGGCAACGGGACTCGTCGTTTTTATGGCTACCTGGGGTGCTTTTGGTGCAGCAAGATTCCATGAGTGGGTTAGCGCTACAACCAGCGAAACAACAATGACCCAACGATAAATAGTGCAATGATAACTACCCCGAGTTTGCGCGAGTGCCATGCAAGTTTCATGCTCGTATTTTACCACGGTGGGCTACGAAGATAACTATGTAATAATGATAGTGGTGGCTAAGAGGTCATCAACTTCGATTAAGGTGGCGAACCACATGAGCTCGTGGAAGCGTATCGCAGTGGTTGGTGTTATGACCTTGGGTCTGGCAACCGGCTGTAGTTCTGGCGGTGGAGATGGAAAGAACACCGCTACGGCAAGCCCGACTGTCTCCAGCGTCGTCACTGCGCCGTTCGACGCAACCGTCTCGCTGTCTGACTTCAGCGCTACGTGCAGGGAGGTGGCCTGTTGGCTGCCGACTCAGTGGGCGCCGAAGCTGGTTCAGGGCGAAACGGTATCGCTGCGCGACAAGTGGCCCATGGACGGCATGACCGTCCATATTGTCTGCCAAACCACTGGCGAAATGTATCGCGACCAGACTGGTCAAGAGACAGACGCGTGGTATGGCATTCTTGTCCCTAGTGACAAGCTCGAGCCGCTGAGGCCTGGCGAGGGCCCCAAGGCATTGCCTAAGAACGATGGCTGGATCGGCTATGTTGGTGCCGCCTGGATCAAGGGCGGATTCGGCAAGCAGGCACCTGTTTGCTAGGACACGCTCGAATGTCCATCCCGCGACCCGCTCAGGTGGCGTCGCGGGATGGCAAGTACCCTGTAAAATCGTTGACTCACTAGGGTGAGTGTGCTATAGTTGCTAGGTAACTTTATTACGTAATAACAACTCATTCTTGGTGAATTGGTAGGTCTACCTCAGTAGAAACCCCCAGCCACCAAGAATTTTAAGTGGGAGCAAGAGGGCAATGAAAGCACTTCTCGGTACCAAAATTGGTATGACCCAAATCATCAGCGAGTCTGGTGTTGCTGTTCCAGTAACACTTATTCAAGCTGGCCCCTTAACTGTGACTCAGGTCAAGTCCGTCGAAACCGACGGCTACAACGCAGTTCAGGTGGCATATGGTGAGGGTAAGAACCTGAGCAAGGCCGTGGCTGGTCACGTAAAGACAGCCGGTGTCACCCCGAAGCATATTCGGGAATTTCGTGTCGATGAACTACCAGACCTTAAGGTCGGGGACGTCATTGATGTAACTAAGTTTGAGCTAGGCGATTTGGTGGACGCGACTGGCACAAGCAAGGGTAAAGGTTTTGCCGGTACGGTAAAACGCCACAACTTTAATACAAGCAAAAAGACCCACGGTGGTAACGGAAACGTTCGTAAGCCTGGTTCTATTGGATCGATGTATCCACAGAAGGTCTTTAAGGGTAAACGCATGGCTGGCCGTATGGGTCACGACCGTGTCACGGTTAAGAACCTTGAGGTAGCGTATGTTGACGCCGCTTCAAACTTGATCGGCCTTAAGGGCGCTGTTCCAGGTCCTAAGAAGGGTCTTATTATTATTGGAGGTGAAGCATAATGGCTGAGACTAAAAAAGCAGCTGTATCGACTGCTCTCCCTAAAGAAGTTTTTGCAGTAGAGGTTCCTAACCACGAACTGCTAAAACTTGCCTACGATTCGTTCCTAGCCAACAACCGTCTTGCAAGTGCTACAACAAAGCAGCGTGGCGAAGTTCGCGGTGGTGGTAAAAAGCCATGGAAGCAAAAGGGTACTGGCCGCGCACGTTTTGGTTCAAGTCGTAACCCTATTTGGCGTGGTGGTGGTGTCGTATTTGGCCCTCGCGGTAACGAGAACTACAAACTACGAATCAGTACAACCAGCAAGCGCGTTGCGCTTCGCCAGGCACTGACACTCGCGAGTGAAGCTGGCAAGATCGTCGTAAAAGACGTACCTGCTACTGCTACAAAAACTGCAGAGATGGTTAAGTTTCTCGCTGACAATAAGCTCGACCGCAATGTATTGATGGTTGTAAGTGAAAAGACTCCAGAGTTGATTCGCTCAACGGCTAACATTCAGAACATCCTACTTGTCAGTGCAACCTACCTAAGCGTGTACTACCTTTTGAACGCTGACCACATTGTTATAACTCCATCTGCCCTTGAAGCTATTAAAAAATGGCTGACAAAGGAGGAGGCGTAATATGAAAACTATTACTGTTATTCCACGCGCTACTGAAAAAGCTTACAAGCTTGGCGCCCAGAATGTTTATCTCTTTAACGTGCCACTCGACGCTAACAAGCAAGAGATCATGGCTGCAGTAGAGGCACAGTTCGAAGTAAAAGTAACTGGTATCAAGACGCTTGTCCAAAGCGGCAAAGCTGTTCGTTTCTCTCGCGGTAAAAACCGCTACCCAGGAACAACGCACCGTAAAGATAGTAAGAAAGCCTACGTTACCCTCGCAGAGGGCAACAGCATTCAAGTCTTTGATACGCAGACTGAAGAGGAGAAGAAGTAATGCCTATTAAAGCTTACAACCCAACGACTCCTGCTCGCCGCGGTATGACTAGCCAGGACTTAAGCGAAGTTACCACTCGTAAACCGCTTAAAAGCCTGCTAAAAAGCAAAAAACAGAATGCTGGTCGCAATAACGATGGCCGTATTACTGTTCGTCACCGTGGTGGCGGTGTAAAACGCCACTACCGGTTGGTTAATCACCGGCTTGCACCAGGCCTTACGGTTACGGTTGAAGAGATCGAATACGATCCTAACCGCTCTGCTCGTATCGCCCGTGTAAAAGATCAGCACGGTTTGTATCACTACATCCTTGCTGATACGCAAATGACAAAAGGCAAGGTAATAGTAAGCGGCGATGAGGCTCCTGTTGAGTCTTCAAACCGCATGCCTTTATCTCGTATCCCTGTCGGTTCTCAGATCTATGCAATTGAGATCAACCCGGGCAAGGGCGCTCAGATGGTTCGTTCAGCTGGCACAAAAGCACAGCTAATGGCCAAAGAAGGCGACTACGCACAGGTGCGCCTGCCTTCAGGTGAAGTTCGCCGTTTCCGTTTGGAAGCGACAGCTGCACTCGGTGTCGTTGGTAACGTTCAACACCAGAACATCAAGATTGGTTCCGCTGGTCGTAACCGTCGCAAGGGTATTCGCCCAAGCGTACGCGGTAAGGCTATGAACGCTGTAGATCACCCTAACGGTGGTGGTGACGGTGGTGCTCATGGCGTGGGTGGTACACCTAAGACACCATGGGGTAAGTTAACGCTTGGTTACCGTACTCGTCGTCGTAAGGATACGAGCAAGATGATTGTAAGAAGTCGCCATGAAGCGAAGAGGAAGAGGTAGTATATGAGTCGTTCACTCAAAAAAGGCCCATTCGTCGACTTCAAGCTTGCTAAAAAAGTAGCTGCTTTAAGCCAAGACGATCGAACTATCATCAAGACCTGGGCACGTGCTAGTACCATTAGCCCAGAGATGGTAGGCCGAACGATCGCTGTTCACAACGGTCGTGTACACGTACCTGTGCTTGTTTCGGAAAACATGGTTGGCCACAAACTCGGTGAGTTTAGTCCAACTCGTAAGTTCCGTAAGCATGGCGGAAAGGATAAGAAGTAATGGCTGATCAACCTATCGTTGTACGTGCCTACGCTAAGGGTGTTGACCAAACGCCACGCAAGGTTAGCCTTGTTGCAAGCCTCGTTCGCGGTCGCACTGTAGCTGACGCACTTGTTATCCTTGAAAATGTTCCTAAACGCGCATCGACGCCTGTTAAAAAGGCTATCGCGAGCGCTGCTGCAAACGCCACAAACAACCATGGTCTTGACGGTAAGACACTTCAAATCAAAACTCTGTCGGTAACGGCAGGTCCACGTTTGAAGAGGTTCAAACCTGCAAGCCGTGGTCGCGCACTTCCATTCCAGAAGCGCTCGAGCCACATCTTGGTTGAAGTAACTGGCGCTGAAAAACCTAAGAAGAAGCCAGTTGCAGCACCTGCAGCTGAGTCTGCAAAGGAGAGCAAATAATGGGTCAAAAAGTAAATCCTATTAGCTTCCGCTTGCAAGTTCACAAAAACTGGGATTCACGCTGGTTTGCCGGCAAAAAAGATTTTGCCAAGTGGCTTGCGGAAGATATCAAGATCCGCGATCTGATCGAAAAGAAGTTCGCATCACGCCCAACAATCGCTCGTATCGAGATTGAGCGTTCGGCAAACCTCATCACTATTACTATCCACACAGCAAAAGCTGGTGTTGTGATTGGTCGTGGTGGTGCAGGTGTTACGGAGCTGAAGGCTCAGATCGAAAAGATCGCCAGTCTTCCAGTTCGTATTAACATCGAAGAAGTGAAACGTCCTGAACTCGCTGCCAAGTTGGTAGCCGAAAACATTGCTCGTCAACTCGAGCGTCGTATCAACTTCCGCCGTGCAACCAAGATGGCTGCACAAAACACTATGAATGCAGGCGCCAAGGGTGTCCGTATTCAGGTGGCTGGTCGTTTGAACAACGCTGAAATGGCTCGTCGTGAAAAGATTAGCGAGGGCTCAGTTCCTCTTCACACACTTCGTGCTGACATTGACTTCCACTCTGCTCGCGCTATGCTGCCTGGTGCAGGTATCGTAGGTGTAAAGGTCTGGATCTATAAGGGCGAAAGGACGGATCGGTAATATGTTACTGCCAAAGAAAACTAAATATCGAAAAGTTCGTAAAGGCAAGAACGATGGTATCGCGACTCGCGGTAACTATATAGCCTTTGGTGATTTTGCCCTGCAGTCTATGTCAAACGAGCGTATCACCTCACGTCAGATCGAATCTTCACGTCAGGCGATGACTCGCTACATCAAGCGCGGTGGTAAAATCTGGATCCGTATCTTCCCACACACTCCTGTGACTCGTAAGCCGCAGGACGTAAAGATGGGTAGCGGTAAAGGTAACCCAGAGTTTTTTGTCGCTAAGGTAAAAGCTGGTACTGTTTTGTTTGAAATGAAGGGTGTAGACGAAGCTGTTGCTCGCGAAGCTATGCGTCTTGCCGCACACAAACTACCAGTTAAGACCAAGTTCATCATGAGGGAGCAAGTATAATGGCTGAAAAGAAAACTACACAGGCTACTGAGATCAAAACGCTCGCACAACTTCGCGAAGAAGTAGCGACGAAGCGTGCTGATCTTATTGTTGCTCGTCGTGGCCACGCCATGGGCGAACTTGCAAACCCACGTGTGCTGACAAGTACCAAGAAAGAAATTGCGCGACTTCTGACTGCTATCCGGGTAGCTGAAATCGCCGAAAAGGAGAGTAAATAATATGGCCAAGACATTGACCGGTATCGTGACGTCGGATGTCAACGATAAAACCATCACCGTCACTGTTACTAGTCGTGAAACGCATCCTATTTATGGTAAACAGTACACTGTGAACCGCAAGTATGCTGCACACGATGAAAACAATGAAGCTCACAAGGGTGACAAGGTTCAAATCGTTGAGACTCGTCCTGTCTCAAAATCAAAAAGCTTTAAGCTTGCAAACATCGAAGAGAAATCTCGTGGTTCTATTGAGCTTAAAGATGACGAGGTAAAAGCGTAATGATTCAGCAAGAAACTCGTCTTAAAGTGACCGACAACTCGGGCGCAAAAGAGATTTTGTGTATTCGAGTTCTTGGCGGTACTAAGCGGCGTTATGCTCGTGTCGGTGACATCATTGTTGCTACCGTTAAGCAAGCTAACCCAACTGGTAACGTTAAGCGTAAAGCTGTCGTTAAAGCGGTTATCGTCCGTACGCGTGATCAAATTCAGCGTCCAGACGGAAGCACTATCGCATTTGACGATAACGCAGCAGTAATCATTAACGATGATAAGACTCCTAAGGCGACCCGTGTATTCGGCCCAGTTCCTCGTGAACTTCGTGACCTTGGGTACTCTAAGATCATCAGCTTAGCTCCGGAGGTACTCTAAGATGGCACAACGTATTCAAAAAGACGATGTCGTTAAGATCATCTCTGGCGCAAACAAAGGTGTAACTGGTAAGGTGCTCGCCGTTCTTGGTAAAAAGAACGTTGCTCTTGTTGAAGGCGTTGGCACAAAGCACCGTCACGTTAAGCCAAGTCAGCTTAACCCACGTGGCGGTAGCAAAGATATCCACGTTGCAACTCCTCTTCACAAGCTTGCGCTTGTTGTAGATGAGAAGACTAGCAAAACAAGCCGCATCGGTTACGTAAAGAATGCTGACGGTGCCAAGATTCGTCTTGCTCGCCAAGCTAAGAATAAGGAGATCAAGTAATGGCTACGAAAACCACCACTACTGCCGCTACTCCTCGCTTGAAAGCTCTGTACAACGAAAAGTACGTCGGAGAACTCCAGGCCGAATTGAAACTCGGTAATGTTAATCAAGTTCCGAAACTCGAAAAGATTGTAGTAAGCGTTGGTATTGGCAAAAATAAGGATGACAAGCGTCACACCGAAGTTGTCCGTAATACTCTGACCAAAATTACTGGTCAGGCACCGATTGACCGTATGGCCAAAAAGTCTATCGCTGGCTTCAAGATCCGTAAGGGTATGAACCGCGTTGGTATAAGTGTTACGCTACGTGGTGCTCGTATGTACGAGTTCCTCGACCGTCTTGCTAACGTTGCATTGCCACGTGTTCGTGACTTTCACGGCGTTGGTGTAAAGTTTGACAAGGGTGGTAACTACAACCTTGGTATCATCGAGCAGTCAATCTTCCCAGAACTTACGTTCGAAGAAACTCAGGTGCTCCACGGTCTGCAGGTTACGTTTACTATTAAAAACGAATCTACTGAACACTCACGCGCACTGTTAGAGAAATTCGGCGTACCATTTGAGAAAGAAGGAGGCAAACGCTAATGGCTAAGAAATCAATGATCGCCCGCGACGAAAAGCGCAAGAAAATGATCCTGAAGTTTGCTGCTAAGCGTGCTGAACTAAAAGAACTCGGTGATCTTGAAGGTCTCGCTGCACTTCCAAATAATAGCAGCCCAACTCGCTGGAAGAACCGTGATTTCCTCGCTGGTCGTCCACGCGGTTATATGCGTCGTTTCGGCCTTAACCGTATTAACTTCCGCGAAAAAGCATCTAAGGGAGAAATCCCTGGTGTAACTAAGAGTAGTTGGTAAGAAGGAAAGGAATAAAAAGATATGTCTTTACAATCAACTGACCCAATCGCCGACCTTCTTACCCGCATCCGTAACGCGGCTATGGTTGGCAAGAACGAAGTTCGTGTGCCATCAAGCAAGCTTAAGAAGGTTGTTGCAGAACAACTCAAGAAGAACCACTACCTAACTGACGTTAAAGTAGAAGCTGGTAAACCACGTGACACACTTGTTATCACTATTAACAAGCCAGGCGAAAACAGCCCAATCAACGAGATTTCTCGTATGAGCAAGCCGGGCCGCCGTGTCTATGTTGGTGTTAATGAGATCCCTAAGGTAAAAAGCGGTCGTGGCTTGGTACTTATTAGTACAAGCAAGGGCGTTATCACTGGTCGAGAAGCTGTAAAAGAGCGTCTTGGTGGTGAGTTACTCCTTAAGGTATACTAATTCAAGATAAATGAAGAAAAGGAAGAGTTATGAGTCGAATCGGAAAACTACCAATTGACGTACCTGCCGGTGTGACAATCACGGTCGATTCAGATGTTATCTCAGTCAAAGGCCCTAAGGGTGAACTGACTGTGCCACACCTGAGCGACGTTACTGTCTCACTTGAAGATGGCAAAGCTATTGTTACTCGTAAAGATGACGAGCGTATCGCAAAGGCGCAGCATGGTTTGCAGCGCGCACTTCTTAACAACGCTGTTGTTGGCGTGACAAAAGGATTTGAGAAAAAACTAGAGGTCAACGGTGTTGGTTTCCGCGTAAACGGCGGCGGCCAGGCACTTGAGATGAGCCTCGGCTTCTCTCACCCTGTTAAATACGAAGCTCCAGCTGGTATTAACCTTACTGTTAACAAGATGGAAATCACCGTTAATGGTATTGACAAGCAGCAGGTTGGCCAAGTAGCGGCAGAAATCCGTGCGCTTAAAAAGCCTGAACCTTACAAGGGTAAGGGTATTAAATATGCCGACGAAGTTGTCCTTCGCAAGGCAGGAAAGACTGGTAAGTAATTATGGCAAACCTCGCTAAAAAACTTCTCAATAAGTCTTTGCGCAAGAACCGCGTTCGTAGCAAGATCATGGGTACGGCTGAGCGTCCACGTCTTACCGTCACTGTTAGCAACAAACACGTTAGCGCGCAACTTATCGATGACGTAAAGCAGCGTACACTTGCTGCTGCAACGACTGTTGGTACAAAGCAGACGGGCTCTCTTGCTGAACAGGCTGCACTTGTAGGCAGTGACATCGCTAAGAAAGCTAAGAAAGCAAAGATTAACGCAGTTGTGTTTGATCGTAATGGTCGCCAGTACGCTGGCCGCCTCTCTGCGCTCGCTGACGCTGCACGTAAGGAAGGTTTGGAGTTCTAATATGGCTGAACAAGCTACTACCAACACTCGCTCACCCCGTGCTCCTCGCCGCGACAACCGCCGCGAGCAAGTACCAGCTGAGCCAAAGCAGTTTGAAGAGCTGGTTATCAATATCGACCGCGTGGCCCGCGTTGTAAAGGGTGGACGTCGTTTCCGCTTTAAGGCGCTTGTTGTTGTGGGTGACCGCAAAACCAAGGTTGGTGTCGGTGTCGCTAAGGGTGCCGATGTTCAAGCAGCTATCGCCAAGGCGACGGATGTTGCTAAAAAGAATATGATTACCGTTCCTGTTGCGAACGACACAATTCCGCACGAAGCTGAACTTAAGCTTTCAGGCGCTCGCGTACTGATTAAGCCTGCAGCTCCTGGTACCGGTATTATTGCCGGCGGTGTTGTTCGTCAGATCATCGGTGTAACCGGTGTCCGCAATATGCTTTCTAAGTCACTCGGTTCAACCAACAAAGTGAACATTGCGTACGCTACGATCGAAGCTCTTAAGAGCCTCGTTCCACGCGATGAGTGGCTGAATACCCCCAAAAAGGCTGAAAAGAAGGAGGATAAGTAATGAAATACAACGAACTCCAAGTCAGCGCAAACAAAGGCCGTAAGCGTGTCGGTCGTGGTATTGCTGCCGGCCAGGGTAAGACCGCCGGTCGTGGTACTAAAGGTCAGGGTGCTCGTACGGGTAAGAAACTTCGTACAATGTTCCAGGGTGGACAGCGTGCGCTAGTACAGGCTGTGCCTAAAGCTCGTGGTTTTAAAAGCCTTAAGAGCCCAGCTCAGATTGTCTATATTGACCATCTAAACGCATTCAAGGGTAAGACTGCTGATAACTTTACATTGTTTGAAGCAGGTCTTATATCAACACCATTTCATACAGTTAAGATCATCGCTCGCGGTGAGCTTACTGAAAAGGTGACGTTGAAGGTGCAAGCTGCAAGTGCGAGTGTTAAGGCTGCTATTGAAAAGGCAGGCGGTACATTCGAAGCTGTGCCAACACCTATTAAAAAGAGCGAAAAAGAAGCTGAAAAAGCTGAGAAATAGTACCTCGCGGCTACGCTTTTCGGAGTATACTAAGTATATCAATACACGTACAGTATACTCCGTGGAGTAGTAACGGCTTAGACCATTTTTTGTTAGAGAAGGGGAACGAATAGACTTATGAACTGGAAAACCATTTTCCGATCACTTAAAAACAAGGACATGCAAAAACGTCTGACGATTGTTCTTGGAATTATTATTGCGTATCGGTTACTTGCACATATTCCTGTGCCACTTGCACAACCAACGCAGCTCAAACAAGTTATCAGTAGCGTTGTAAGCGGCAGCGACTTTGGTGGCTTTCTGAACCTACTCTCTGGCGGTGCACTCTCGAGCTTTTCAATCGTACTCGTGGGCATGAGTCCATTTATTACAGCCTCCATCATTACTCAGCTGCTCACTAAAGCGGTGCCGAGTATTGAAGAGCTGCATAAAGATGGTGAATCTGGCCGTCGGAAGATCAACCAATGGACACGTATGATTGCTGTACCACTAGCCATCGTTCAGTCTATCGCTTTCATCTATATTCTACGTCAAACGGTGCTTGCTGGTAACACCACAGCGCTTGGTTCAACAACACCCGTTGAGTGGGTTGTGGCTGTGACAGCTATGACGGCTGGCTCGCTTCTTCTGATGTGGCTTGGTGAGCTTATTACTGAACAAGGCGTTGGTAATGGTATTAGTATTATTATTTTTGCGGGTATTATTAGCCAACTTCCAAATACATTGGCAACGATAGGTCAGTCAGTATTCGATACTTCTCATGGAGCCATGAGTGTCTTTGGCTGGTTTACTATTCCCGTTAATCCGCTTGCCTTCTGGGTAGTACTGGCGGTGGCCATCGCTTCGCTCGTGGTGCTATATCTATTGGTTAAAATCAATGAAGCCCAGCGTATTATTACCATCAATTATGCAAAACGTGTTCACGGTAATAGTAGCTATGGTGGTGTAAAAAGTATGTTGCCAGTTAAGCTGATTGCTGCTGGTGTGATTCCTGTGATCTTTGCAGTAGCCTTTCTGTCGCTACCAGCCTTTGTCGGCCAGGTTATCAAGGCAACAGGTAACCCAGCGTACACAAAGCTTGCGACTAATCTTATTACATGGTTCCAGACACCTCAGGCTAGTACTTTTGCAAACGGTGCTGTGAGTCTTATCTATCCAGCATGCTATTTTGTGCTCGTTATTCTGTTCACGTACTTCTACACGGGTATTGTATTTAATGCCAATGAAATTGCCGAAAACTTACAAAAGCAGGGCGGCTTTATTGAAGGTGTACGTCCAGGCATTCAGACTGAGAAGTATCTTTCACGTACCGTAAATCGTCTAATCCTCTTCGGATCAATCGCTCTTGGTATTATTGCTGTTATGCCATTTGGCGCCGAGTACATATTTGCGCAGCTTGGTGTTAATGCATCTAACCTTGCAATTGGTGGTACAGGACTTCTCATTGTGGTCTCTGTCGGTCTTGAATCACTCCGTCAGATCAACTCGCGTGCTCTGATGGTAACGTATGACGACTACCAGTAGGCAGTTCTACGTTTTGCTATACTAGGCTTAACGCATGAAAAAAATACAGGCTACTTCTACAAAAGTCTCTAAGTTATTTCGAATCGTATTACTTGTAAGCGGTCTTATGATAGCAGCTCTGGGCGGATACATACTCTATAGTACCCTGCATGCCCCAAAACAAACTATTAGCATACTGCCTCCAGCGGAGGTTAAGGCCTCGGTTGAGCAAAAGACAACAGCGCAAAAACAAGCGTATACTGTTCCACCTACGCATCCCCGTCAGCTTACCATCTCTAAACTAGGAGTTGATGCCAACATTTTGCCTATGGGAACTACCAAGGGTGTTCTAAACGCTCCTGCGAGTGCCTGGGACGTCGGTTGGTATGACCAGAGCGGTCTCCCTGGACTTGATGCCAGCGCGCTGCTTATCGACGGTCATGTAAATGATGCACTTAATTCGCCAGGGATCTTCTATAGGCTTTCGTCGCTTGTTTCGGGTGACAAAATTGAAGTCGAACGCGGTGATGGCCAAAAATTTACGTATTCCGTTGTGAGTGTTGAACTGAAATCGCTACGTGATGTAGACATGACTGCAATGTTAAAATCTGCTATTCCCGGCAAACAGGGTTTGAACCTTATTACCTGTGGTGGAACGTACAGTTACGAGACAAAAACATACGATGATCGTGTGCTGGTTTTTGCCGTAATAAACGTGTAGTAGGTTGACTACAACGGTGAATACGCTACAATAAGAAATATCAAAAACTAATACCGCAAATCGTGGTTGCGGAAATCTTGTAAAACGCTTGCGAGTTACAATGTTTTACTGTATAATCTACTACTGTTATCTATGGCGAGTCAAAAGGAAGTAATTAAATTGCAAGGAAAGGTAGTGGAAGCACTGCCTAATACTCAATTTAAGGTTGAACTGGAGAACGGTCATACGATTATTGCTCACATTTCGGGTAAAATGCGTAAGCATTACATTCGTTTAGTGCCGGGCGATAGGGTAGAAGTTGAGTTGACTCCTTACGATCTTACGAAGGGCAGAATCAGCTTCCGCCTCAGAGACGAGCAGAAGAAGTCGAATTACGACCTCGCTGCTTAGTGACAATAATATTAAAGGAAAACTGGAGTTTTATGCGCTCATGAAAGTTCGTGCGAGTGTCAAAAAAATCAGTCCAGATGACCAGCTAGTGCGTCGCAAAGGCCGCTTGCGTGTCATCAACAAGAAAAAACCTAAGAACAAGCAAAGGCAGGGTTAAGCATGGCTCGAATTGCTGGGGTAGTTATCCCATCAGAAAAGCAAGTTCAGATCGCTTTGACGTATATTTACGGCATCGGTCCGAAATTTGCTCGAGACATCCTTGCGGCGGCCAAGATTGAGCCGACCACTCGGGTGAAAGATCTCACCGAGGCTGAAGAACAACGTATTCGCGAAATAGTCGATGCCGACTATACGACCGAAGGTGATTTACAGCGTCTGGTGACTAACAACATTAAACGTCTTAAAGACATCAACGCGTATAGAGGCCTCCGTCATAAAGCCGGTTTACCGGTTAACGGTCAGCGAACCCGTACGAACGCACGAACTCGTAAGGGTAAAGCAGTTGCAGTTGGTGGTACACAAAAGAAAGCAGCTTCTAAGACTTAGAAAGGAATATGAAAATGGCAGATGCTAAAACTTCAACACGTAAGAAGCAGCGCCGATCAGTTCCTTCTGGTCAGCTGCACATCCAGGCAACGTTTAACAATACGATTGTTACGTTCTCTGACAAAAAAGGTAATGTCCTCGCAAGCAGTAGTGCTGGTGCTAGCGGTTTCCGCGGTAGCAAAAAAGGTACTGCATATGCTGCACAAATTGCAGCTGAAAAAGTTGCTGAGACTGCGAAGACTCTTTATGGTCTTCACAGTGTTGACGTGTTCGTAAAAGGTGTTGGCCTTGGCCGTGACACCGCTGTACGCGCACTCAACAACTTTGACATTGCTGTCGATAGTATTAAAGACGTAACGGGCGTTCCACATGGTGGCGTTCGTCCACGTAAGGCACGGAGGGGCTAGTCTATGGCACGAGATACTTCGCCTATTGTGAAGCAAAGCCGTCGCGAAGGCTACGCGCTTCACCCTAAAGCACACAAAATCCTCGCGAAAAAGTCTGGTATTCCAGGCCAGCACGCACACGGTCGTCAAGGTAAAGCAAGTCTTTACTCTACACAGCTCCGTGAAAAGCAAAAAGTTCGCCGTACGTATGGTCTGCTTGAAAAGCAGTTCGCACGGCTCATGAACGAAGCAAGCCGCCGCCCAGGCCTGTCAGGCGAGAACCTGCTGCAACTTCTCGAACTCCGCCTCGACAACGCCGTATACCGCTCAGGCTTCGCGACCTCACGCCGCGCTGCTCGTCAGCTGGTTGGCCACGGTCACTTTATGTTGAATGGTCGTCGTGTTGATATTCCATCAATTCGTTTGAAACCAGGCGACGAACTTGTCGTTCGCCCAAAGAGTACAAAGAGTGGCTATTTCTCGCAAATTGACGATGTCGTTAATAATTCAATCCAAACTCCCGTTTCATGGCTGAAAAGCGATGCAAAGAAGCTAAAGATTGACATTACCGGTCTTCCTAAACGCGAAGAAGCAGAACCAGACATCAATGAGCAGCTAATCGTTGAGTACTACTCACGCTAAAAAGGGTAAGGAGATAATAAATGTCAAAAGTAATTCACAACCCAGCATTGGCCGCAGTGAACGAGCTAAGCACTAATGAAGCAGAGTTCGTCATCGAACCGCTTTACGCCAACTATGGCTACACGCTTGGTAACAGTATGCGCCGGGTTTTGCTTTCGAGTATCGAAGGCGGTGCTATCGTTGCTTTCCGCATCGAAGGTGCTTCGCACGAATTTACTACCGTTGATGGCGTGAAAGAAGATGTCGTTGACATCATGCTTAACCTCAAGAACGTACGTCTTAAAGTTCACAGCGACGAACCTGTCGAGCTTCGTCTTGAAAAGAAGGGTGCAGGTGAAATCACTGCAGCTGATATCAAGACTAACGCCGATGTTGAGGTTATTAACCCAGAACAAGTACTCGCTACTATCGATGATCCTAAAAAGACTGTCGTTATGGACTTGGTCGTTGAAGCTGGTCGCGGTTACCGTACTATTGAAGACGCAAGCGAGCAGCGCCTACACAGCGACATGATTGCACTTGATGCGATCTTTAGTCCAGTACTCCGCGTTCGCTATAAGGTTGACAACACTCGTGTTGGCCAAGAAACCAACCTCGACAAACTCCGTCTTATCGTTGAGACTGACGGTACGCTCACCCCACGTGAAGCGTTTGAAGAAGCTTCGGCTATCCTTGTTAATCAGTACACTGCACTTGCCGGCTCGACGACTGTTGAGGCTGCTCCTGCACTTGGCCAGGTTGACGAAGATGAAGCCAACGAGCTTAACACGCCTATTGAAGAACTAAACCTAACCGCTCGTACAGCTAATGCGCTTATCAATAACGACATCCGCACTGTCCACGACCTTGTAACGCTTAGCGAACAAGATCTTCGTGAGCTTAAGGGCTTTGGTTCAAAGGCACTTGATGAAGTTAAAGATAAACTAGCGGAGCTTGAACTCTAATGCATCGACACGGATACAAAGGGCGCAAGTTTGGTCGCGAACGCGATCAGCGCCGCGCACTGCTAAAAGGCTTGGCAACAAGTCTCGTCGAGCATGGCAAGATTGAGACAACGCTTCCTAAAGCCAAAGAGCTTGTGCGTTATATTGAAAAAATCATTACTAAAGCTAAAAAAGGTGATCTTGCAAACCGCCGCCAAGTGATCGCTGCCCTGAGTACTCAGGCTGCCGCATTCAAACTAGTGGATGAGATCGCTCCTCAGTTGACGGGCCGCACTAGTGGTCACGTCCGCGTTGAGCGCACCCGTCTTCGCGTTGGCGATGGTGCTCAGATGGCAACCGTTTCGTTTGTCGATGAGCTTAAGCCAGTAGCCAAAGAGGAGGCAAAAGCCTAATGGTTAATGCAAAAACCTACTCACAAAAGCCAAGCGAGGTTACTCGCCGCTGGATTTTGATCGATGCCAGCACGGCACCACTCGGACGTCTTGCAACGCAAGTTGCGACATACCTAACGGGTAAATACAAACCAACCTACACGGCACATATTGATGGTGGTGACTACGTCATTGTTATCAACGCTAAAGACACTGTTGTAACTGGCGACAAGGAAACCGGTAAGATCTACTACCGCCACAGTGGTTTCCCAGGTGGTATTAAAGACGCTACTTTGGCCGAAGTTCGTGAGAAGTTCCCAGAGCGTATCATTGAGAACGCTGTAAAAGGCATGCTTCCTAAAAACAAGCTGTCTCCAGAGCGTATGAAACGCCTTCGTGTCTTTGCCGGTAGTGAGCATACTCACACTGCACAAACTCCAGAGAAAGTTGAGGTTAAATAATCATGGCTGAGAATACATACTTCTACGGTCTTGGTCGTCGCAAGAGTGCAACAGCTCGCGCCCGCCTATTTAAAGGCAAGGGTAATGTGACAATCAACGAAAAACCTGCAGCAGAATATCTATCTGACAATAAGACGCTTCTTGCCGAAGTTACCGATCCTCTCGCCCTCGTTGGCAAGCAAAAAGAGTTTGACGTAACTATTCGCGTAAGTGGTGGTGGTCTTTCTGGCCAGGTTGATGCAATTAAGCTCGCAATCGCTAAAGCTTTAACCGTCGGTCACGCCGACCTTCGTTCTACGCTTAAAAAAGCAGAGCTCCTTCGTCGCGACCCACGCGAAAAGGAACGCAAGAAATATGGTCTTCGTTCTGCTCGTAAGCGCGAACAGTACTCAAAGCGTTAGTATATATACGTTTTATAAAAAACCTCCTCTTTACAGTGGAGGTTTTTATTTTTATACTCATATACTACATACTATTTTGACTACAATATTTTTTAGTGCTATAAATAGCGATGTACACAAGATACAGGGGATGTGAGGATAATGACTGTAAGCGCGGTCACTACCGCCACCGTCCGCCAGACTGTTCAGGCGTGGTACATGTCGCTCGTCCAGATGGGCGGCGTACAGATGCCTGGTGACGTCCAGAGCGCCCTGCAGGACATCTGCATCGAGGCTCAGGTCAACGTCACTGCTCTCCCGAAGCCCCTCCAGGATCTACACGATGACATCGTCGAGCGAAACCGTAGGGTAGAGAGGGGTGGCTATCAGAGCTGCTACGAGACCAAGGAGGTCCTTGACATCGTCCGAGAGGCTCTTACGCAACTGTGAGAAGTCGACTCTACATCCGTGTCCGTACGGGGATGGTGTCATAGCGACACCATCCCCACGATCATGTCCGGGCGTATAACCCATTCTGTATCACGCTAGAGTATTGGCGATCTTATTTGTTACCAGCAAAGCGCTCTATCTCTATAGAAGATAGGATTTTATGTATAAACTGGTTACAATAGAGGAACTAATGGCAAAACGAAAAAATATAGAAGCAACCAGGCGGCAAAAGCGCGATTTACTTATTGATCGCACGACGCACATATTAGACCGCACACCTGCGGCTATAGAGCATATGCTTTCAATGAACTTAGTCCAGTCTATACGAATCAATCCGCTAAAAGGTGATGTGCAAGATACTCTGAACGAAATGCGTCATCTTGGCTGGACGGGTGAGCCAGTGTCATGGTGCGAAAATGGATACACAATAGTTTCTGGTTTTATGGAGCTTCGCGATAGTAGTCTTGTAACAGAAGGCAGAATTTATATACAAAATAAATCGAGCTGGTTACCGGTAGTTAGTCTCAATCCTCAGCCCGGTGATGCCGTGCTTGATATTTGTGCCGCTCCAGGCGGCAAAACAAGTCATATGGCAGCCGCTATGCAAAATACTGGGAGACTTGTTGCTAATGATAACTCTCGCACGCGACTAGCTAAGCTGCAGCGCAACATGGAAAGGCTTGGCGCACACGCTGAATATACTCTCTATGATGCAACGCGTCTTGCTCGCACGCTTGAGGGTCAGCTGTTTGATAAGATCCTTCTTGATGCTCCTTGTAGTGGAGAAGGTCTAATTAACCTTCATGAACTAAAAACGCTGGATACATGGTCGGTGGCGCATATCAGACGACTTGCTGATCTGCAAAAAAAGATACTTTTTGATGCCTGGAAATTATTAAGGCCCGGTGGAACACTTGTTTATAGCACTTGCACTATGGCGCCTGAGGAGGATGAAGCGGTAATCGATTGGCTTTTACGACGTACTCCAGATGCAGCTATTAAACCTATAACCATAGCTACAAGGGGACAGTCGGGTATTGAGGTCTGGAACGATCGCAAGTTTGCTGCAAAAGTACATAAAGCCCTCCGAATAGTGCCAGGAGAGGGTGATGAAGCATTTTTTGTATGTAGTCTAGAAAAACTTACAGTGTGAGATGCCTCATTTGAGTGCGCCGACACGGTATGCCATACTACAAACACAATGATCGATATTCTTTTGCACCGCTGGCTAAAGGTTCCCTACGCACTTTACGCGGATACTCGGTCTACAAAAGAAAAACATCCCAAGGTAACGGTTTTATTTATTCACGGAATTGGTAACTCGGGCAAAGCATGGAGTAGTGTTATAGATAGTTTGCCAAAAGATATACGGGTAGTAACTGTCGATCTTTTGGGTTTTGGACAATCTCCTCGACCAGAGTGGGCTATATATAGTGCTAAAACTCAGGCTCGTTCTGTTATCGCAACATTATTTAAATTGCACCTTACTGGGCGGGTAATTATCGTCGGGCATTCCTTAGGAGCCCTCGTTGCGGTTGAGGTAGCTAAACGCTACCCGCTCCTGGTAAGTTCACTCATTCTTTGCAGCCCTCCTTTTTATAAGGAAGACCAATCAAACCCCCGTCTTATGCCGAGTAGCGACAGAATACTTATAAACCTTTTTAAACTGGCAGGGAAGCGACCAGATGAGTTTATGCGAGTTGCGGCGCTTGTTACCCGAATGGGGCTTGTAAATGCCACGTTTAGCCTTACTCCCGAAAATGCGCCAATTTACATGAACGCGCTCGAGGCGAGTATTATTAATCAGACCTCACTTCGGGATGCGATAAGATTGAGAATACCGATTTCTGTGATATGCGGGCTGCTTGATCCGGTTGTTATTATAAAAAATCTTCGATACCTTACTAAGCAAAACAAGCACGCCAACCTTACGGCTATCGTTGCAGGACATGAAGTGCGAGGTCGGCTCTATATTAGTACAGTAGCTCAAGCAATCCGCGATGCAGCAAGATAATAGTGGTAGTAGTAGAATATTTGTGTTATAACTAAAATACATGAACAGACAAACAGTGATCTTTAGCGCATATTGGTTTACCGACAGAAGCTCTGGCGGTTTGTTCCGTGTTTTTTAACACAATCTAAAAAATATCGAAGAGACCGCCAGACAGGCGGTTTTTAAATGGAACAAAAAGGAGATAATCATAGAAACACTGCAACATGTTATAAACCCAGAAATACCACAAACACCCGCAGAAAAACTCGCATTGCTTCAGCTTTGTCTTGACGCATTGCGAAGAGGTGCAAGCGTAGAGGGTGTCACACCGCATCATGTCAGCCAAGAAGGTATGTACATGATAAATCACGCCAACCAAGAGAACACAGAATTATAGGAGAAAGAAATGAAACTATCACTAGAGACAGTACAGACGATTCGTGGCATAAATATGGAAGCCGCTGCCGCTATAACCGCCAAAGGTTTCGGCCGAGAAGCCGACGAGAATAACTTTTTAGACACCAAGTCCCACCTAGAGAGTGCCGACTATATTCAATTGCTAAAGAATGAGACACGACTTCTTGCATTTGCTGCATATCGGAGACAACTTTGGCAGCCAGGCAATCGAACTTGCGGGAATAATTGTTGACCCGGATTTACAGAAAAAGGGAATAGGCAGTGAAATCGTTCAGGAATTTTTAGATTCAAACCCTGCAGAACATCTTTGCGCCTATACGCGCAATCCAGCTATTCTCCGCATCCTAGGTGCTGTCACTCGACAGGCAGATGTTCTTTTACAACTAAGTAGTCCACTCCCACACGTATCGATACATGAAGGTATTGCGTATCATATAGATAGGTATGGGCCAGATGGTCTTTATGGCAGTTATGATCCTGCATCTAGAGAATATAACGGTCATGTGCTAAAAGAGCGTTGCACTTTGCTTGAAAAGCCCGGAAATGCACTTGCCGTATCAGTTAACGTAAATAAGGAATCAATTCATGAATAAAATACTTTTGCTTGGATCGCAACACGGTAATGAACTGCTCGGTGAGCAGCTATATGCGTATATAGCCTCAAATCGTCTTGATCTGCTGCCTTTCATTACGTTTAAGCGAGGTAACCTCAGGGCGTATCGTCAAAAAGTACGCTACATCGAGTCAGATCTTAATCGTAGCTATACCGGGGGCGATACAACATATGAGGAGCGGCGCGCCAATACGATCTTAAAGTACATTAAAAAGCAGGATTTCGATCTTGTGCTTGATCTGCATACAACAACGTGTAGTCAACCTCCTTGTCTCATCGTGGCTGGCATTACAGATGACAACCGTCAATTTATACGTGCTTCATCTATTGAAAAGATCGTCCATATGAATCACGAAATCGTTGAGACGTCACTTATCGGTGTGTATTCAAAGTCTGCCTCTATCGAGGTTAATGTTATACAACTTACAACCAAACTAATGGAACAGCTGACGAGTGACATCGATAGATATCTGCACAATGCTGCCAGCAAAAAAACAAAAACAGTATATGAAGTTGGTGACTTGCTAGGTAAGGATGAGATCACTCAAGAACAAGCCGAAGAGCTTCGTAATTTTGAAATGAGTCCGCTTGGCTTCTACCCGATTCTAGTAGGTGAAAACTCTTACAAAAAGTACACTAAATATTTAGGGTTCAAAGCATACAAGACCTACCAGAGTAAGGTATAATGGATATAGCTATGAAACCAACTATTCTCACTGGCCTGCGCGCCAATAACGACTTAACTATCGGCAACTATTTTGGCGGCATTTTGCCAATGATTGATATGGCTAAAAATCGTTCAAACGAATACCGCATCAACATGTTTATTCCTGACCTACACAGCTTTACTACGCCTATCGACCACAGCACACTATATGAACAGATTTTACATAACGCACGTCTTTATGCAGCCGCTGGCCTACCGCTTGATAACGACGATATCTACTTATACCGCCAAAGCTATATTTCTGCGCACAGCGAGCTGACGTGGATTCTTGATTGCTTTACTAGTTTTGGCGAAATGAGTAAGATGATCCAATTCAAGGACAAGGCTGATCGAATTGACTATCGGGAAGAAATTCGCCAAGCAATCGAGCATCTCCAAGAAATGAAAAATAAATTTGGCGAGAGCTACAACGAACAGAAATTTGCCGAGTATCTAGCTATGACATCGACTGCCCTACAGGAGCTAGTTGACAGACAGGAGAAGGAGGCATCAGTAGGACTGTTCAATTATCCGGTTCTTATGGCCGCTGATATTCTCCTTTACGATGCAAGCTATATTCCGGTTGGTGATGATCAATCTCAGCACGTTGAGTTTACTCGGGATATTGGGGAGCGCATGAACAACCGGTTTGGTGATATTTTTACCATTCCAGAACCCGTTGCAAAGCAGCACGAGTTTTTTGGTAAAGACCAAGGCCTTCGGATTAAAGACTTAGTTACGCCTACTAAAAAAATGAGCAAAAGTGATGAAACCGGTAAGGGCGTCATTTTCCTAGGTGACGACCCAGACGTGGCTGCTAAAAAAATAATGGCCGCCACAACCGACGACAAGGCTGAAATTCATTTTGATCGCGAAAACCAGCCGGGTATCAGTAACCTTCTGGAGATTCTGGCATTACTACGTAGCGTTCCACGCGATGCAGTTGTGAAAGAGTTTGAAGGCCAAACCCGCTACGGCGACTTTAAAAAAGTTGTTGCGGATGAAGTTCGTCAGTTTCTGACAGACTTCCAGGCACGTCTTGCTGCTATTGATGATCAAGTGATTATCGCTAAGTTGCAAAAATCCGAGGCCGAATTATCAACCGTTGCTAGTGCAACATTATTACGCGCCCAAAAAGCCGTTGGCTTACGCCCGAAAGATGCCTAAATGGTTAAAGTATCAAGTTCAGACATCCTCGCTATCTTACGTCGTTTTGATATAGCGTCAGACGAAAACGTTCCACGTCAAATGGAACAGGTAGCATTTTCCAACCCCGGCCCTACTAATACACTGGTTTCGTTTCGCTTTAACAAGCAACAGTTTTATATCCTGTATGATGACACTGCTGAGGACGATACCGCATACATCCTAAATCAAATTCGTACTGAAAAACAGGATGCTGCGGGAGAATTGATAGAGAATCCTCGTGAGGACAAACTTATGACCTACGGTCTACCGTATAAAGGTAAAGACGTCTATTTATTCGCTATTATATCGAACAAAAAACGTCTCGATAGTCTTCTGGCTGAACGCTTTCCAGAACAATCACGCAGTACGTGGCAAAAACACATTAAGGCTGGTCATGTGAGTGTTAATGGAGAAGTAAAGGTGTCGCCAAAACAAGATGTGCTTGAGAGCGATCAAATTGCAACCAGTATTCCCGATGCGACCGATTTTAGTCATCATGAGCTTCCAATCGTCTACATGGACGATAATGTCATTGTCGTAAATAAGCCCGTAGGCGTTTTAACGCATTCTAAGGGGGCTTTGAATGATGAGTTTACCGTTGCCGACTTTTTCCGCAACTACACCTCATGGGGGCTCGAGACCACCCGAGCAGGCATCGTGCACCGCCTAGATCGTGATACGAGTGGACTTATTATAGGCGCTCGCAATGAGGACGCGGCGCACTTACTACAAAAGCAGTTTGCTGACCGTAAGACTAAAAAGACTTACATTGCTGTTATTGACGGACATCTTAATGAACCAACGGCAAAAATAGATCTACCTATTGGACGTAATCCTTCGGCGCCAAGTACATTCCGTGTTGATGCTAAAGGTAAGGCAGCTACTACGGAATACACAGTTATAAGCACTAACGACACACAGAGTCTTATCGAGCTCCGTCCGTATACTGGGCGTACCCACCAGCTTCGCGTACATATGACCTATCTCAACACTCCAATTCACGGTGATCGTGTGTATGGGAAAGAGGCTGACAGGCTGTATCTTCATGCTTTCCGGCTCGAAATTACTATTCCAAAGGGTGATAGGCGTGTGTTTGAAGCACCTGTACCGCCAGAGTTTACTCGTAACTTTTCAGGAACTTTCTCTTTTTAAATGATGCTACTTGAGGAGTTGATTATTCACCCTGTCTCGCGTCGCACACTATCGTCGCTTGCAAATAATCTACCTCAATCTATTCTTATTTGTGGAGAACGTGGTGTCGGACTGTATACGATAGCCAGAGCGCTGGCGGGCAACCACATAGCCGCTGAATTATTTCCGAAAGACGTAAAAGATAACCGCGACAGTGAAAGCGGAACGCTCACCGTTGAGATGATCCGTCGTTTATATGAACAAACGCGCTCTAAGCGGGTAACCGACCAAGTCATTATTATCGATGATGCGGACCGCATGAGTCACGGTGCACAGTCTGCTTTTCTAAAGTTGCTTGAAGAACCTGGTAGCCACGTAAAATTTATACTCACATCACATCAACCCGAAAAGTTACTGACAACTATCCGATCACGCCTTCAGCAGACGACTATTCAGCCTATTACAGCTGAACAGACACTAACGATTATTGCAGATCTTGGAGTTACCGAGCAAGTTAAACGAATACAGTTACGTTACATCGCCGAGGGTTTGCCAGCTGAGCTAACAAGATTGGCGAGCGACGAAGGGCAATTTAACGCCTGGGCTAATGTTATAAGTGATGCACGTGATTTCTTGCAGGCAGATGCCTATAAAAGGTCGCTCATCGTGCAAAAGTATCGCTCAGACCGACCCGCTGCCTTACGTTTGCTGGAATGTGCTATTAAGATTTTACGAAAAACTTTAAGTGCTAAGCCGCAGCTATCTATGGTTGTCCAGCTAGAGCTGCTCTTGGATCTACGCGACCGGGTAGCTGGTAACCAAAGCATCGCGCTGCAACTGATGCAGTTTGTGCTATAATACACGTATATGTTAGGCATTGTGTTAATTGCAGTTTTTGGTGCGTGGGCTATAATGAAGCGCCAGACTATCACTGAAGTTGCAACTGATTTACCTCTTAAAATCTCTGAAAAACTAGAGCGTTTATGGGATGTCGCCCAAGAGTCATTGCGCGACAAGAAATACCTAAGGGCAGAGAAGGCCTTGTTAACTATTTTGCGTGTTGATGAACGTAATGCAACGGCATATAACCGCCTGGGTATTTTATATGCCAAGCAACAGGCATTTAAAGATGCTATTGAATGTTTTGAGATTGCCCAGAGTCTTGAGCCAAGTGCGAGTAGTCTTCATAATGTCGGACTCATCTACTACGAGACTAAGCAATACGAAAAGGCTGCCCTCGCGTTTGAGCAAGCACTTGCGATGGAGAATGATCTTGCAGCGCGTCATGTGGCGTATGCTAAGGTGCAAGAAAAGTTAGGTCATATTAAAAAGATGATTGATGCACTTCAAGAAGCTGTAAAAATTGAAGAGACTCCGCAAACAATCAATATCTTGGCCGATGCTTACGATCGTAATGGACAGCCTGACGTCGCCGCAGAACTACATGAAAAAGCTCGCAAAATGCTCACACCTGAGCGTCCCCAGCACATTCGCCAAGTTCGCCGAGTGATGTAAATTTATTCTGTTAGTTTTTTAAGAGAATCAAAGAATTCAGATTTAAATAACTGATTCCACCATGGCGCAAGTGGAGTAGGCAGCGTGTCGAATGTACACCATTCAAGCCCGTCACTTCTTTCAGGCTCTAAAATACGCGCTCCACCCGAGTCGTAGTCACTGACGAGCCAAATAGAGACGTAATGCTTGTTGTCGGCAAGTAGAATATCGTTAGTCACCGCACCGAAACGAATATTCTTAATCTTTATTCCCACCTCTTCAAGTACCTCACGCTCGGCTGTTTCTTCAAATGATTCTCCAAATTCTAAATGTCCACCTGGAATAGACCAAGTTCCAGAGCCATGAGATCCCTTACGCTGTTGTACGAGGAATTTTCCGTCCTTAATAACTATAACGCCAATACCTATTCGAGCTTGCCTGTCCTTCATTTTATCTAGTATAGCCCTTCATGGAACTCTCGACAAACAAAAACGCCCACCGTAAGGTGAGCGCATTTGCGTGGTACTGGGGGCAGGATTCGAACCTGCGAAGGCGAAAGCCGACAGATTTACAGTCTGTTGTGTTTGACCGCTCCACAACCCCAGCCTATGGAGCCGCCTTTCGGACTCGAACCGAAGACCTGCTGTTTACAAAACAGCTGCTCTAACCAACTGAGCTAAGGCGGCATACTGTACACACGAAGTACAGGTACAAGTGTACTGTAGAAAAGCGTTTAATTCAAGGGGTTAGGTAGAAAATAGGTGCACAAAAATACCCCGCTGTAGGGCGGGGTATTTAGATCGAACTAGCTCTTGCGAGGCTTAATTTCGTTTCGGCCGAGGTTCTTTTTAGTCTCCTCGTACCATGCGTGAACGCGAGCGATTGGATCGTAAGCACGTTTACGTAACTTTTCTGGGTTGTTCTGAGTGTTTTTGGTTGTGTAAATACGGTGACCTGTAAGTTCACTTACCATACCAACCAATTTACGCTTTGTATTCTTCTTTGCCATTTAATACTCACTTAGTTTGTTATTGCAATCTTAGTTATTCTAGCATTAAATACGAATTATTGCTAGAGGTGAAACAAAAATGGAGCCACGATCGGGGATCGAACCCGAGACCTCATCCTTACCATGGATGCGCTCTACCGGCTGAGCTATCGCGGCACACCTCCGGTTATTGTAGCAAAACGTAAGCCCTCGATCAACAGGGGTGCTATTTTTTACGACTACCCTGGCGTTTAGAGGTACCTAGCCTAAAAAGAAGAGCGGACCGTAAAAGTGACCAAGCGACCGCATTAGCGAGAAACATTGCTGCGCAAACGATGGCAACGGCAAGGATATTTTGGCCAAGCTCATGATTCATAAGTCCAATGACACCGGCAACGAGTAATAGAGCGGTAGCAATAGTAATATATGCATGCTGCAGTTTTGCACGCTCACCATTTTGCGCGTTCCACGCTGAAAGCGTATTTTTTATCGATTCAAACATAGACACCTCTTTTAACTGATGACTATTTTAGCATTATATGGTTAAAATGTCAATTTAATTCGTGCGATCTGGCATCAAGCTCGTGTGCTAACCATACGCCGTTATTGAGTATTTTCGTCAGTACTGTTTGATTCGGACGCTGATGCCAGGCGTATAAATATAAGCAACCGTCAGCTATTTCAACTGTCAACGAGCCAAAATGATCCGCCATAATTTTTGCCATATTTTTATCTATAAGTTGTTCGGCAATAAGGGTCTGTGAAGGATCTGTATAAACAGCATACCTATCAGTAAAAGAGCGATCATAAGCAGTGAATGTCCCAAGTGGGGACTTTGTAAGTGTCGCGAACTTAATAAATAGATGAGCATAAAATGTATCACTGTGTGTATGGAGTCCAATGAATACATGAGGTAGGTCGACGGTCGTATGAAGATCAAACGCCATAATGATCCATTCCTCGGTACGAGGCGCTTTACCTGGAAAATGAATCGTATCCGTACGTTCAACGAGTGTTGTATCGTAGCCTTTGTATGAACCAATGCAGTAGTGATTATCACGATGGTCTGCTGAGACGGTTAACCCGCGTACTAATCGATGCTCATCGTTGCGTTGATCGACATAGCCAAAGTATACAAAACCCGCATTCTCGGCAAACTGCATGAACACGCGCTTATGCAGACGCGATTGTAAAACCTTTGCCGGAACGAAGGCTTTTGAATAATACTTTGCTTTTGCCGTCAGCTTACTCATAGGTGGTTATTTCTCGGTGATAGTATCGAGTAAAGTTGCTATATATTCTGCGTGGCTCCAAGTCAGTGGCGCAACGGAGATGTAAGAGCCATCAACCGGGCTAATTTGTTCTGCCATAATACCCGTGCTCATAGCACTGTCTCTAACCCAGGCAATAATTGATTTTGCCTTGTCGAGTTTGTCGGTTTCGATATAGTACTGTGCAAGCCAGAGAGATGTGACGAACCAAAGGTTACTGCGTCCATCTGAGGTGACCTTGTAGTATTGATCATTTTCATAGCGTGGTAAGCCTAACTTACCCTGATCTACACCAAATGTGCGTTCAAGTGTAGCAACGGCATTTACCAGTTCGCTACTCGAGACGGGAAAGAGTCCGTACATGAATGCGCCAAAAATACTCGACACATCGATAGTCGTATTCGGTATAATTTGACCATCCTTAACGGTAACTCCTTTATAAAAGGACCGTCTTTCAGCATCATATAGATGTTTGTGGGCAGAGACGGCGATGTCATCAGCTGCCGAGCGCCATTTAACGGCACTATCCGGGTCATTTGCTGCTTCAGCGAGGTCTGCTGCAGCATGAAGTGCCGCATAGACAAGCGATGTTGTATAGGTTGAAGTAATAAACACCTCTTCCCATAGATCGTAGCTTGGTTTTGGCAGACCAGTCATTTTATCGACATAGATTGTCATAAAGTTAGCCATCGGCACAACCATAGCATGATAGAACTCATTTAAAAGTCGAGCGTCTTTATGCATTTGGTAATACTGCGCAAAGACAAACAGTACGAGGGCTGTCTCATCTTCCTGGATAGGCGGTGCAACCTCGCCACCATCGTGAATGTATGGATGCCAGCTGCTGCCTAGTGCGCCATCGGCACGGTATTTGTGCATGAGGTAGCCATCCGGGTGAATGCCCCGCCTGCAGAACTCAAAAAATCTATGAGGTTCATCTTGATATCCCATTCGGATAAGTGGCCACAAAACATAGGCGCCATCGCGAGGCCAACAGTAGGCGTAAGCATCACGAGAGTAATTAAGAACAGTCGTGTCAGTACTGGCCATAACTGCACCACGCTTATCTATCTGCGATTTGATAATCATCGTATTACAGATAAAGCTTTCGCGGTATTCTGGTGCTAGTTTTTCGGCAACATGTTTGGCCGGCTTGAGCCAGGTGTGCCACCAGTCGGCTGTTGAATGTAAGCGTTTTAGCACACCGTCAGTGCGGACCTGGTTGTCGATGTATAACGCTTCGCGCGAAGAAGTACCAGCAGCAATCCAGTAGTGCACCCGGGCGGAGCTATGTGCCTCAATATCGAGCTTAAAACGAATAGTAGAATCAACTCGACCATGCTCAACATTACAAAAACTCAGCTCGCCGTCATCTGCATCACGGTATGTTCCCTCACGACCCTCAATGCCAAACAGACCAACGGTATATTGATCGAACGGCTTGCCGCCCGACATGCCCGATACAATAAACGCTCGACGACCTCGGTAGTGTAGGATACCTTCGTTATCAGGTAAATATTGAGCCGTGTCAGTGTTACTACGAGCGTCACCGATATCAAAAGCTTGATGCATAAACAGACGGATGTCACGTGTATGATCTTGCATGTTAATAACATGAATATTACGCATAAACGCACTCATCTGAGCGTCAACGGTATCGTCGATCTCAAGCATGATACCAAGGTGATCATTTTTTGCTACTGTATAGCCAATAAGTGCTTCGTGGGGATAGCTAAAGGTAAACTCCCAAGATCCTATATCATCCAGCCAACTTATCTGGCCATCAACCCATACGCCAACGCGGTGACGGAGTGATTTACCGGCAGCATGGTTCTCGAGCCCAACATATGGAAAGTAAAAATCATGAACAAGCCCATACTTGTTAATGCCGACGTGGAGCTCTCCATTACTTAGGACAAGCGGCCTAGCCATTAAGACCTCCGTACTGGTGTGATTGCATGAGGCGGTAGCGAACATCACGAAGTGCGTTCATAAAATATAAGAAGGCATCATATGGTGAATCGTAAGGGCTAAAATACGCATGCACGTCACCATCAGTGAACCATTTGGTGCACATGTAGTATACGTGGTCAGAAGTTTGGAGCCGCCGCCAGTCTGCAATGAGTTCGTCATCTTTACTCCGTAGGATGTCATCCTCAAGTGCATAGAGATGTCGAAGTGCCTCTCGCTGCATGCTGTTGCCGAGCCAAGCAGTTAGGTCACGTTCAGTGTCTGCCCATGTGACTGTATGGGGCATGTCGATTTCGCCAGCAGACTTATGAGTGTCGATAGCTTCAGAGGTGGTATAAAAAGTGTTATCTGGATTAGAAAGCCATTTAGCTACAAAGTGCTCGAAGAACTCAAAGATGCCGGTATCTTTCCACTGATGCTCACCAAAGGTTTCGTAATCCATAAATAAGTTAATAAGTGGACTATCGTTAATAGAGGCGTTAGTCCATTCGCTGTAGGTGTCGGCAGTGAGAGGCCATTGCTCCCAGGCTTTATTACTAAAACGGAAGGCAAGGTCATCACTCAGACGATAATTTTTTAAAAGCAATGCGATATTTTCAGTGCCAACTGGTTTGTAGGTATAATTTGGACTTCGCCATTCCAGGACGGGGTCCCAACCCTCGGCTAGTATCCCCTTAAAACCGTAGTCATCTGCCCATTTTGCCAGACTATTGTTATAAGCTAGCTCGGTATTACGAAAGACTGAGGTCTCCACGCCAAATAACTCACGAATTTTATCGCGATGCATATTAACCTGACGTTCAAATTCATCAAGACTATAAAAGAATGCGAGGCTATGGTAATACGTTTCAGATAAAATCTCAACACGCCCTGTCTTTACGAGTCGCTGGAAGCTCTCTATGACATCAGGTGCCCATTTTTCAGCCTGCTCTATAAATGTTCCGGTGATACTAAGTGATACTTTAAATTCTGGATGTGTCGCAAGTAGTTTTTCAAGAAGCGCATTCATTGGACGGTATGACTTGTCGGCGACTTTTCGCAAAATCTTTGCGTTATCGCGGTCGCTATAATCATGTTCACTAAAATAGTCATGATGCTCGGCAGTATCAAACACGCTATACTTGCGTACGCGTAGCGGTTGGTGGACGTGTAAATAAAGAGTTATGCCGCGCTTGCTCATACGAGAACTCCTGTCTTCTTAGGGGTATGGTAGATTTCCATGCAACGTGTTGCGACATCATGCCAGGATATTCGTGCATATTCGTGTTTAACATTTTGCTTAAGTTCATGAGCAAGTGAAGGGGACGTTGCGATACCGACCATTTGATCAGCTAGAACATCAATATCCCAAAAATCATAACGAAATATGTTACTGAGAATTTCGCCTACTCCGGATTGTCTGGTGATAATCAAGGCCGAATTATAATGTGCTGCTTCTAGAGCGGTGAGTCCGAACGGTTCGCTAACGGAACTCATCACAAAAATATCAGCAACGTTATAAGCATCTCGCCATTGTTTGCCACGTACGAAGCCCGTAAAATACACCTTGTCTGAGATACCGAGGTCAGCTGCTAAATCAATTAGCTCATTGCGCTGTTCACCGTCGCCAGCTAACAAAAAAACAAGTCGATCGTATTTTTCTGATGCCCTAGCAGCAGCTCGAATAAAATGCGTTAAACCTTTTTGTACGGTAAAACGGGTGAGTGTAGAAACAACCGTGTATCCTTCTTGTTTGAGGTGCTCCAAATACGCATAGGTACGGCGATCGTAGTCGTATGGACCGAAACTTGAAATATCAATGGCATTATGGATAACTTCAATTTTATCGGCAGGGATATTATATTTTTGAATAATGATATTTTTCGTAATGTTGCTGACAGCAATTATACGGTCAGCCATCATTAAGCCCTGGTACTCGATCTCATGGACTAACGGGTTGCCCGACTCGCTACCAGAGCGGTCAAACTCGGTGGCGTGGACATGTACGATAAGTGGTGCATTAGTCAGTTCTTTAGCGCGCATCCCAGCTTCCATCGTCAGCCAGTCATGCGCATGAATAGCATCTGGTTTGTTGGTTTTAACAAAGCTTTCAATATACTTTACGTAACGTTTTTGAACGCCGCGCATATCTTGAAGATCACTTGTATCAACCTCGTCAAGGCCAAGCTGGCGCAGGTATTTACTATCGTACGCGCCCATAAGGCCATAGCGAGCCAATGGATCAAGTTCAGTTGCAGCATGAACAGTCATAAATTCGGTATCAGGGTGCGAAGCTGTGTAGGGAACGACGAAATCGATTGATGCGCCTTGGAGTGCAAGAGCCTTAGACATGTAATAACATGCCACACCGAGTCCACCACTGTTGTGAGGAGGCAGCTCCCACCCGAGCATCAATATCTTCATTCTCCTATATACGGATAAAAATCCGGCGCTCCTTTTCTACCATCGGTTAGTTACCCTAATTATAGAGCGACGCTTATGCTTTTACAACAGCATATCGGTGTATTTTATATGTTGGCTATATCGACGCGTTGTAACTTAACGCGTGTGGTCGGTAAATGCAACTTTTGTAGGCTTTTTGTCAATAAAATGCTTAGCAAAATACACTAGACCGCCACCAAGAGCGCCCGTTATTAAGCCGCCCGCGATGTCGGCGGGGTAGTGAACCCCCACAAAGATGCGAGAAAAACCAATCAGAGCTGCCGCGAGCAAAAGAATCCAGCCGGTCTTTTTAAACTTTGTAAAGAGTAGTACGGCCATGGCAGCACCGGCACTTGCAGTCGTATGATCACTTGGGAAAGATGATCCGGATGCGTGAAGCAATAGTTGTGTTAGGTGATGGTCCATAAATGGACGGTGGTCAAAATTCAAAAGAGCTGCCAACCTTAATAAAATAAAAGTCACAACTAAGGTAGCGGCGAAGTAGACGACAGGCTTCCATTCTTTTTTGTAGATGTAATAGCCGACACAGCCAGTCGCAACTGCGAATAGAACGAATATTGCGTACTTCGCCATGAATAGCATTGCCGTATCTAATAAGTGTGAGTGGCCCGCCCAGCCGTTGATGAGAAGTAATAAATCAGTGTTCATAAGTAATATGTTTATTATACTACATAGACTTAAAATATCGTGAAGAGGTGGATTTAAAAACTGTTACTTTTACGTAATAAGCGTATAATTCATCTTTGATGCCAGACGCTCCCGCACTGTTGTGCTTGAACGCCACCATGTAGGGCGTTTTTTGTTTGAGAAAAATAGAGGAGAAAATTATGTCACGTTATGAACTATCAAATGAGGGATGTGCGCCAGCAGCGGGTGAACGAGCTTTTCAGAAATATAACGAAATACTTCGAAAACAACCAGACCAACTGACACAGGCTATTGCTTTTCTCGCACTTAATCAAGAGTTGCCCGTATCCCATATTAACGCGGCGAACGCTATAATAGATGTGCTCGACACCACAAATAACGGCACTCAGATTGGCATAGGTCCAGATACGGAAACAGGTTGGGCGCACGTTTTTGATGATAAAGACCACCGTGAGGCGCAGACTGTTCATAATAAATACCAACAAGCCTTGCACGAAATCCTGACGCAATTAGAACATGCCCGAGGCAGACTAGCAGCTCTAAGCGAGTCTGTAGAAAGCCAAGAATATGAAATAGTTCGAGAGCTTGTTAGCAGCCTTGAAGATGCTTCTGAAAGAGCGCAAGCTGAGCTTATCGCCAAGCGCCGTCTTCGCGGTATGCAAACGCTCAGAGTCATTGCGCTGCTCGGCGGGGCAAGCGAAGCACAGACAGATTTACCTCTTGTAGCATAGTTTTTTATGGTCAGTGTGGTCAATTCCACAAACTATAATGTGATGTAGGTCACACCAACGGACTATAATAGGAAGGGTGCGCTTCCGATATTATATAACCTGCGAAGGAGTATTTATTTGAACGGTATAAGTGTTTTCTTAGAGCGATTTCCAATAAAAAAATTTACGCGAGGCGATATCGTCTTGCATCAGGACGCAGAACCCACTTGCGTCTATTTTATTAAGAGTGGGATTATAAAAAGTTATAATCTTACCTCAAAGGGTGAAGAAAAACCAATCGAGCTCAGCACGTATTTAGACGTATTTCCAATTGGTTGGTTTATGAATATCATCACGCGTGCCCAATATTATTACGAAGCAATTACGGACAGCGAGGTATTCTGTATTCCAAAAAATGAACTTACAACTTATCTGCGAAACAACAGCGAATCGATGTTTCAGATGTTGAACAGGCAGGTAGAGCGTTCAGCGCACACCCAACTACGCCTTAACGCACTCGAGCATTCTAAGGCGTACGACAAAGTCGTATCAACGCTCCACTATTTCGCACTAAGGTTTGGTCGCGATGTGGCAAGGGACACTATCAAAATCCCATTACCACTCACTCAACAGGACGTTGCAAATTTTACAGGTCTCACGCGAGAGACGGTGAGTGCAGAATTTAAAAAACTCACAAACCAAAAAATTCTTGGCCATCATCAACAAGCGTATGTCATATACACAAAAACCCTCGACGAAATGCTTGATGACAGCTTCGAACGACACTTCGTACGTTAAATCTGTAAGATTTTTACCATAGAAATCTAATATAAACACATAAAAGGGTCATGCTAATCTCAGCCTCGGTACTTTTTAAGTAAGGAGGCTGATGAAAAAATCTTCACAACTATACCTGTTCATTATTGCGGCATGGATGGGACTAATCGTCCTAGCGCTCCAACCGCTCGCTCATGTCGTGCGCAACGCCGAAAATTATGGCGGGCTCGTCGTTACATTGGTTGCCCTTAGTACAGGATTTATCATGTACTTTTGGCTTAACGGCATAAAAGACGTCATTTACACGATGTACTTTTATGTCAAAAGGCGACGGTTTTCACTACCTCCAGAAGGTGAATGGCGTCGTCAGAATGGTTCTGTCGCTGATAAAAAAGTCGTTGCGGTATATTGCACCTATAACGATTTTAATGGCGAAAGCCTAGAGGCATGCTTAAGCCAAGATTATCCAAATGTAACCTATATAATATTGGATGATTCAACTGATCCTGTATTTAAAGAGGAGGTAGATGAGTTTGCTAGTGCGCATGATATTGAAGTTGTACGGAGAATAGATCATAGTGGTTTTAAGGCAGGCAACCTAAATAATTACTTGGAACAGGCTGACTACGACTATTTTGTAATTCTTGATAGTGACGAGATAATCCCAGACAACTTCGTGACGCGTTGTTTGGATTACTTTGCTCATTACAAGAATGCCGGGATCGTTCAGGCTAACCACGTAGCGACTCGCAATAGAAATGGGTTTATGAATCTGTTCTCGATTGGCGTTGACTCGCATTGGCCGACGTATCAAACAGTGAAACATTATCATGGGTTTCTATCATTACTTGGCCACGGCGCGATGGTGAGTCGTGCATGTTATGAAGCTGCAGGCGGCTTTCCGCACCTTGTAGCTGAGGATCTTTGCATGAGTATTGAGGCTCGCAACAAAGGCTTTTACGTCGCGTTCGCTCCCGATATTACTTGCGAGGAAGAATACCCCATAAGCTATTTAGCATTCAAAAAACGTCATTCTAAATGGACTCAAGGTAATATGGAGTTTATCAAGAGATATACGTGGCGCATCATGAAGTCAAAGATGACCTGGTTTGAAAAACTGGACATCATACTATTCACCTATAGCTTGCCGCTAACTGCATTCTTTGCACTGTACATCGTTATTAACGTTGTATTACTGCCTGTTTTAGACTACCGTGTTGTCTACCCAGTATGGTTAATCATCCCAACGATTGTCTTCTTGCTAGCGCCAATGCTTAACGATATCTTCTTCTATTCACGTAAGATTAAGATGACACGTCTAGCATGGTATCTATTCCACACGATACTTTTGTATGGATCTATGCTTTTTACGAGCCTTCGTGCCTCAATTAAGTCAACTTTTGGAAAGTCTGTCTTCTTGGTTACTCCGAAAAGTCATGACCATACCTCAAAAAGAGAAGCGATCCGTGCCAATATTGGCGAAATTGTTTTTGGGTTTAGCATGCTTGGCATCGCTTATGTTTTTAATCATACAGTGCTTTCAACCCTCATTATTGCCGTACCGGCACTACTGAGCGTCTATCTAGCTACTATGGCTAACACTCGTAAAAAGGCAAGGCAATCTAATTAGAGCTGAGTACTTGCGATGGGTCGAGCCGAGCAGCTCGATACGCCGGATACAGTCCAGCGATAACGCTAAACGCAATAGTAACTCCTATCGCCCCGGCACCAAGCCAGGGCGATATTTGTGCAATGGTCACTGACTGAAGCCCCTGAGACTCAAGCAGCGAGGAGCCATACTGTGTAATAAATCCTGCGACAGGAATGCTAACGCCTACACCAACAATGCCACCCAGCAGGCCTAGAACAGTTGCTTCCATCAAGAAAAGCCGCACAATAACGCCTCGTTTAGCACCACAGGCACGCCAAATACCAATTTCATAGCGCTGTTCAGTCACTGTCATAATCATCGTATTGACCACACCAAGAGCTGCCGCAAGCATTGCAATACACGCTACTGCACCCAAAACCAAACTAACGGTAGTGGTTAATTGATTAAGTTGTTTTGCCGTCTCCAACAGCGACGTTTGTCCATACCCAAGGTTTTTAATCGCACTTGAAACAGTCTGCACATTCGCAAGAGAATCAACTTTTACCTGAATAGTCGTATAGCCGTCCTTTGTCAGTTGATCGGTTGATTTTAATAATCCTGCTTCGTAATAATGAGCCGTCCTAATTTGATGCGCCCAACCCATTGGCACGAATGCTATATTTTGGTTGACGCCAGCTTGCGTTACACCCACTATTTTTGCCTGAATAACAGTCGAGCTTTGCGCGAACGCATCGTTTTGCGATTTTGTGCTTACTGAGGTGGGGATATTTGCATCCACTCCTCGGTAGTCCTTTTGGGTTGTAAGTGTCATTGTTTGACCGAGTAGCTTACCTGGTGTAGATGCTAAGCCGGTCGCTTTTGCATAACCGTAGCCAACAATGATCACGTTGCTTTGATCGTTTGAACTAAACGGCACGCCAGCGGCAAGTGGCAAAAATGCATCGCTCGGTAGTCCTTCAACCTGAGCAACGAATGGTTTTGAGTTTTGGGAGACCATCATGGTGTCAAACTCCCATAAATGTGCACGCGGTGTTGCAAGCTGGACATGTGGTAACGCGGCAAGTTGAGCAACCGTGTTGTCTGTAAAAATCGTATTCGTGTCACCCGCTTGTTGTACATCTCCAAAAGGACTGAGTCCCGCGCCACTCTGATTTGGAGTAACGGTAATAAGTGAAAGAGAATCGTTACTGCCAAATTGATTTAAAATAACTCTCTGTCCACCGAGGCTGATTGCCACCATGAGTGTTAAAACGCAGGTGCTGATCGTAAGCGCTGCAATCGTTAAAAGAGACCGCAATGGTTGACGTCTTACATTTTTGAAGGCAATAGTCATATAATCGCGAGGCTTCATTCCGTCACTCCCATTTGAAGAGAACCGTCTAAAATACGCAGTACTCTATCGGCCTGGGCTGCAAACGACAAATCATGCGTCACCATCACTACTGCAACACCCTTTTTATGGGCTAGATTTTTAAGTATTGTCACGATCTCCTGCGCACGCCTGCTATCCAGACTACCCGTGGGTTCATCGGCAATAATAATTAGGGGTTCATTCACAAGAGCTCGCGCTATGGCTATGCGTTGGCGTTCACCGCCTGACAGTTCGGTGGCCCTCGCGTGCTGTTTATGCCCTAGATCCACCAGTTTTATGTACTTTTTTGCTTCTTCTATGCGCCGGCGAGACGGTATCTTAGCCAAGATAAGCGGCACGCTAACATTTTCCAATACATTGTAGTAGGGGAGCAAGTTAAAGTTTTGAAATACAAAGCCAACTTTTTTATTACGATATTGCGAAAGTGTTTTATCAGAGTAGGTTGAAAAAGCAGTATTATCGACAAGCAGCTCACCACTATCAGGTTTCGTGAGTCCGCCAAGTATATGTGCTAGTGTCGTCTTACCGGAACCCGAGGGGCCTACGATCGCCACAAACTCGCCCGAGTAAAGAGACAGTGAGACATCGCTAACAGCCTCTACTCGTCCATCACCCGACTCGTACGATTTTCTAATGTTCTTTGCGACCAAAACCACCTTATCGTGCATCTTCTTAGTATAAGCGTGAAGGCGGTCACGACAAAGATAAATATTTCACATGTAGAGTTAAAATACCATTATCTAAGGTAGAATAAGAAGGTTATGATTTATTATTCTTGTATCGAATCACCTCTCGGAAAACTTACCATCAGCACTGATGGCTTAGCTATCCTTGCACTTCACATAGAAGGTGATCGCTATTTCACCTACGTACCCGAAAACTGGGTTAAGAACCAAAATGAGCCACTGCTAGAGGCGACACAAAAAGAACTTGCTGAGTATTTTGTAGGTAAACGTTCCGAGTTCTCTGTACCCGTCCAAACCACAGGAACCGACTTTCAAATGTCAGTCTGGAAGGCATTGCAAACCATTCCGGCGGGTTCAACCACGTCTTACGGCGAACTTGCAAGACAGATAGGAAAACCCAGCGCCGTGCGTGCAGTTGGTACGGCCGTAGGGCGTAATCCGGTATGCATTATGATTCCTTGTCACCGCGTTCTTACGAGCACGGGCCAGCTTGGAGGTTATGTTGCCGGTACCGATTGCAAACAAAGGCTGTTAGCTCTAGAAGATACCACATTCGTTCAATAGCATGACCCTTGTAACAGTCCTATTTTACTAGTATTATAATTACCGAGCCATTTCTGCCTTATCTCTTTTATATAGTGCTCATTCCTTATCTTTACTACCTAACTATGTATGTCAGTTCGATAAATTTGTAAAACATACTAGTAGGTATTAGATTCAGATAAGGAGTCACGCGTTGAGTATTGAACAACCCGATGAATCACATAAGAGCTTGACCTCTTTATTTTACTAACTAATTGTAGGTATCAGAGCATATGACTGAAAAAAATGAACGTTCAAATCAAAAATTAAATTGGTTACGAGCCGCTGTATTGGGTGCTAATGATGGTATCGTTTCGATCGCAGGTCTTGTTGTTGGTGTCGCTGGTGCATCAAATTCGGCCAGTTTTATATTTACCGCTGGTACAGCCGGGATTGTAGCAGGCGCTTTGTCTATGGCTGTAGGCGAATATGTTTCGGTAAGCAGCCAGAGAGACTCTGAACGTGCGCTTCTTGATCGTCAAAATCATGAGATTAATAATAGCCCAGACGAAAAAATACAAGAACTCGCCGCAATTTACGAAGCGAAGGGTCTTTCTTCGACTACAGCCGCTCAGGTTGCCTCAGAACTTAGTGCTCATGATGCTTTTAGGGCTCATGCAGATGCAAGGCTTGGCATTGACCCAGATGACCTTACAAACCCATGGCATGCTGCAGTAGCTTCTGCCGCCTCCTTTACTGTAGGCTCTATTGTGCCAATTGTTGCCATCCTCCTCCCACCAGCAACGTACCGCGTACCCGTGGCTTTTACATCCGTTATTATTGCATTGGCTATTACTGGTATGTTAAGTGCAAAAGTAGGAGGTGCAAATCCTATCCGAGCTACCCTTCGAGTTGTAGCTGGTGGCGCAATCGCTATGGCCGCTACGTATGGTGTCGGCATCTTGTTCGGCGTTTCGGGTATCTAGCCCCCTAGCAAAGAACTCGCGAAACAAAATAGAAAAGAGTACAGTAGTAACATGCTTGTTGCCCCGCATATCGCAACCGGAGTCACACTCGGTATTGTCCTAGGAGAACCGCTTCTTGTGGTGCCTGCAGCTATAGCAAGCCATTTTCTACTCGACAGCATCCCACACTGGCAGGAAACAATGGCCCCGTATCACCCTACGTGGAAAACGTATCTTCGTATTCCACTTGATATAGGGTTAGGGCTTGCCATTATATCGTTGGCGCTGTACCTGCAGCCAGAACGCGGACTCGACATTGTGTTGGGTGCTATTTTTGCCAGTGCACCTGATCTTGATGTTGTAACGATCCTGTTCCCGCGCTTGAGAACCGATCTTGTAACTAAATATTGGGACTGGCACTGCAAAATCCAGCGCGAAGTCAGCTCGCTGGCCGGTGTCGCCACTCAACTAGCTGTTCTTGCGATTTGCTTTGTTACAATCTTTGCTTCGTAGACACGGCGTTAGACGGCAAACCGTAGCAAGAACTTTTTGCGTAGGTACATAACCAGCAACAGGTATGTACCAACGAGCAAAAGTAGACAGGCAAAGTAAAACGGCGGCAGCATCTGAAACCCTAAGCTCTCCGATAATGGGGAGTAGGGCAGCAGAAGGCCCAATGCGACAACACTCAAACATGTAATGGTGAGCCACTTGCTTGGCCTACTTTTGTAAAACGGCACGCGTGACGTACGAATAATAAATACCACTAGTACTTGTGTTGCGAGTGATTCTACAAACCAGCCGGTTTGGAAAAGTTGCTGTCCTGAATGGAAAACCCAAAGCATCATGCCAAAGGTTAAAAAGTCGTAAATAGAGCTTATCGGCCCAAAAAAGAGCATGTAGTATTTGATAAACTTAATATCCCAGTGACGCGGCTTTCGAAGAGATTCGGGATCAACGTTATCAGTTGGGATGCTCACTTGTGATACATCGTACAGGGTGTTGTTCAATAAAATCTGACTTGGACTCATTGGTAAAAACGGCAAAAAGAACGAAGCACCGGCAGCCGAAAACATATTACCAAAATTGGAGCTCGTTCCCATCAAGATGTATTTGATGGTATTGCTAAAGGTGCGACGACCTTCGACAATTCCTTCTGCTATAACATCCAGCCCCTTACGCAGCAATACAATAGGTGCAGCATCCTTAGCAACGTCTACAGCTGTATTGACTGAAATACCAACATCCGCACTATGGAGCGCTGGAATATCGTTAATACCGTCTCCCATATAGCCCACTGTGTGCCCTGCAGCTCGAAGTAATTCAATAATATGCAATTTTTGACTTGGTGATACACGGGCAAAAACCGTATACTCTTGGACGATTTTTGTTTGCTCGGTGTTACTTAGTTTCATGAGATCAGCGCCAGTAATGATGCCCTTAACGGGCACCCCAACTTCCTCGCAGATATGTTTTGTGACCAAGTCGCTGTCGCCCGTTACGATTTTAAGCTCAACGCCAAGGTTCTCCATTTTATTGATGGAGGAAGCAACTGTTTTTTTAGGAACATCCAAAAATGTGATAAAGCCGTCAAACGTTGCGTGCTCCATGTCTTTCCAGTCGTAGTCTTTTTTCGCTGGAACGGTTTTAGTCGCAATAGCAACAAGACGCAGTCCATTTTCATTAAATTCTTGTACTTTTTTATGTGCCGCTTCCGTCTCTTCCTTGGAACATAGAGCTAAAATTGCGTCTGGCGAACCCTTTGCGATGAGCGTGCGTGTGCCATGCTCTTCTACTACGCAAAACATCGCGCGACGTTCGTAATCAAACGGCTCTTCGAATACTTTTTTTGATCCAGCATCTGGCTTAATGTGATCTTTGTCTGCGGCTTCCCAGAGCGCAACATCAATAGCGTTACCTACAATTTTATGGTGATGGATGGCCGTATTGCATGTAATGCCAGCAACAATAAGATCGGGATCTTCTTTGCCGTTAGAGCCCCACGTGCCTGTTACGACGATACGTCCTTCAGTTAGCGTACCGGTTTTATCTGTACAGAGGATATCCATATTGCCAAGATTTTCAATAGCGATGAGCTGCTTAGAAATCACATGTTTTTTTGCAAGCTTTCCCGCACCATGTGACAAGCTGATAGTCACAATAATCGGTAATAACTCAGGCGTTAGGCCAACTGCAATAGCAAGAGCAAACAATAGCGAGTCGATAAACGCATGGCCCAGGAAAAAATTAATGCCAAAAATAGCTACTGTTAATATTAGAATGACTTTTACGATTAGTTCGCCAAATTTGCGTAATCCCTTCTGAAATTCTGTTTCAGGCTTAATAAACGAGGCTACATGCGCTATTTTTCCGAATTCGGTCTCTTTTCCTATAGCAACAACAACACCTTTACCAAATCCGCTTGCCACGGTTGTGCTCATAAATGCGATGTTAGTATAGTCGTTGAGACCTTGTGGTTGCCCAGTAAAAGCGCGTGACATCTTGTAGACGGTTTTTGATTCTCCCGTCAATGCCGACTGGTTTAGCTCTAGGTTTTCAGCCTCGAGTAGGCGCATGTCGGCAGGTACAATAGAGCCCGGCGATAAAAACACCACGTCACCAATCGTGAGCTCGGGTACTGGAACTTCCATTTTTTTACCGTCACGACTAACAATAGCCATCAGCGCTACTTGCTTTAAGAGGTCACGAACCGTACGTTCGGCGGCAAACTCATTCCAAAATCCAAGACCAGCACTGAGTACAATCATGCCAAATATATAATATGCACTCGTGTGTTGACCTGTGGCATACGATATAGCCGTAGCAGAGGCAAGAATGATAACAAGCGGGTTGCCGCCGATCTGTCGCCATAATAACTTCCAGACATTGAACTTCTTACTTCTAATACTATTAAGTCCGTATAACTTCAAACGATCCTCGGCCTCAGCCGCACTGAGCCCGCCATCGGTCGAATTTACTGCGGCTAGGATATCCTGAGGAGCGCTTTGGTAAAGCTTTACGAGAGAGAGGTCAATCATAAGCTTCATTATAGACATCTCTGTGTCATTTACAAAGTAGTAGTAGAGTCCAAGAGGTATAATATAAGCATGTCTATTAGAAAATCTATTGACTCATTCATACGGCAATTCGAACAAGATTTTATTCCACAAAATCAAATCGAAGTTTCGCAGTCAGCTATCAGGCATAATTTATCACTTTTTTCGTCTTTGACAGATAAGCAAATCATCCCTGTATTGAAAGGGAACGCATATGGACATGGCCTGGCACTCGTTACGCAGTCGCTCAAAGATGTTAATATTCCGTACATTGCCGTCGATGGCTATTTTGAGGCTTTACGCATTCGTGAGGTAAGCAAACAGCCTGTGTTGGTTATGGGGGCGATCTCTCCGATAAACTTTGGCCGTATGAAATACGATGATTTTACGTTTGTAGTGCAGGATGTTACTACTGTCGACGCCCTAGGGGCTACCGGTAAGTCCATAAAAGTTCATCTTGAGTGTAATACTGGCATGAATCGTTACGGGGTAAGGCGTACAGAGATCAACGCACTTGTACGTCTTATCTTATCGTACCCGAACCTGCACCTAGAGGGGGTTATGAGCCATCTGGCAGATAGTGATGGTGAAGACTCTATGACGGTAGATGCGGCCGTAACCTTGTTCGATGAATGTGTAGAGACGGTACTGGATGCCGGCGGAAAGCCGACACTGTTTCACGTTGCGCAGACTGCCGGAAGTCTAAAAGTCCATTCAAAGTATGCTAACGCCATGCGGCTAGGAATAGGACTTTATGGAATTAATCCGTTTTCGGCTACAAGCCCTTTCTATAAAAATCTACACGATCTTAAACCCGTCCTGTGTTTCACGAGTACTGTTACTAAAGTCATTCTATTAGAAAAGGGTGATGGCGTGAGCTATAACTATACCTATAAAGCCCCAAAGAAGATGAAACTTGGCATTATTCCTGCCGGTTATTACGAAGGCGTGCCGCGTGCATTAAGCAATGTAGGGCTTATTAAAATCGGGCATCGCTACGCACCTATCGTGGGCAGGGTGTGTATGAACCATACAATGATCAATCTTGACGGAATACCCGCAAAAGTAGGTGATGTCGTTGAGATATTTAGTAACACTACGGGCGATAGAACCACCGTCGACTTCATTGCCCATGACCACGCACTATTTAACTATAGTCTTTTAACCGCGCTCAGCGGTGACGTGCGACGTGTACTCATTCCTTAGTATACAAAAGCAAATAGCCCCGCAACTTCACGGGACTACTGCCTACAAAGTTGCGGGGCGCATCATCACCTCTTCTTGAATGAACGAACCGCCTTGTAGATTGAGCCGGTCGTCAACGCCACCAGGACGACGAGCCCTACCCAGGCTACGTTCACGTACTGTGTGCGGTCCTCATAGGGGAGGTTGGGCGGAGGGTTGGAAGCGGCGGTCAGCGCCAGCTTCAACGCGTTGAAGCTCACCCAAGCACCTACGAGCGATAGAATAGTCCAAACAACACGCATGAGTTCTCCTAGAGAAGGGGACAGATGTTATTATTATATTACCATAAATAGTACGTTTTGTATAGTCTGTCTTGAGCTGGGATGACTAAGGACTTCGAAAGTTGACGTCTCCTTGTGCTGCCTAGTTATTACTTCTTTTTATTGATCGTAAGAATTTCTTCTAGCCTTGCCTCGTATTTTTTCAACGTATATGCTATTTGAGAGCACCTCGTGACATAGACATATTTAGGACTTCTCTACGCTATCGCAATGATTCGGCAATGGTCTTCAATTCGTTTTCAGGTGAGTCTTCTCGGCTGCCAGGACGATACAAGAATTGACGCGGCTCGTATTCCGTAATCCCGGTGTCTTGTTTACTTCGTGGAACTATATGTAAATGAAAGTGAGGGACGGATTGTCCATATTCTTTGCCTTCATTCCAAGCATAGTTAAAGCCTTCTGCGTGAAATACACTCTCAAGCTTAAGTCTGACTTTTTTAGCAAGATCAAGAATAGCAAGCTCCTCGGCGTTCGTCAGATCACTGAATTTATCAACGACTCTCTTAGGAGCTATTAACGAATGCCCAGGAGTAATTGGTTGTTTTGTTAAGAATGCGAAAGCTAAGTCATTTTCGTCGAACGTGCGATCGGCTATCTCGGGAAGTGTAGTGAAGACTGATCCAAACATGGAGCAATTATATCAAAATAGACTCCATGAACGAAGTGTATTTAAAACATAAATACTATGGCAGCCTCTCTTGGACACACATCGCAACTATTAATGTTTGCTCCGTCGGTTTTTACGTATTTTATGATTAGCTATGAAAACGTTAGCAAATAGTATACTTATCAGTAAGACAACAAATATACCGTACGTGTAATTCACACGACCCCAAGTATCTAACGCTCCTTGATATTTCATCGTACAGCTTAGATCTGCTTCCTCAACTATTCCATCTGAATGAAGAGTCGCATCTACGCATCCTGAATAACTCGAGGCTTTCGGCTTATTTGTTATGTTAGCGCCTAGCAGGAATGCATTAATACTAATTCCGATAAGCGAAATAGCCGCTACTACTATGAGAGTTCTAGGAGATAGTCTCTTGTTGAATCCTCGCATTTTCATCATAGACCTATAATAACAAAAAGCCCTTGAAATAGGACTTTCTATTGTACTTATGCTTGGCAGGGGCAGCAGGACTCGAACCTACGACACCTGGTTTTGGAGACCAGTGCTCTACCAACTGAGCTATGCCCCTTTATGTACGAAATTCATTATACCATACCGCCGCCTCAAGAGAAGAATATGTAAAATACAACGCATTCGAAATGCAGATCATTGTATGCTAATAATATGAAACTGACGATTTGTGGATCAATGCACCATATTGAAGGAATGAGAGAAGCGGAAAAAATCTTGGCCCAAGCTGGCTATGAAGTTGATATTCCAAATCCACGAGAAGGTGAGGTGGACTATCATATACTTTCGGATGCCGAGCGAGCAAGCCTTAAGAATACTCTCATAAAGGAACACTTAGACAAAATTACCGAGTCAGATGCGGTGTTTATTTACAACGAAGCAAAGAAGGGCGTTGCGGGCTATATTGGTGGCAATACTCTCATGGAGATGGCGTTTGCTTACCAGCAAAATATCGAAATATTCCTCCTTCGACCGGCGCCAGATCTCAGCTATGCCGATGAAATCCTCGGCATGCAGCCTATTGTTATTGACGGCGACGTTATCCAAATTGATCAATACTTTAAAAGCTTGCCAGCAACGTATGTGAGTAGTAAAAGCCCCATCAAACTTAGCGCAGTCAGCCGTGGCATGCGTAAGGCGGGCATTAAAACACAAGTGCTCCCACTTCCAACTGAATCAAGCGTCTCCGAGCAGCCACAAAATATCGAAGAAACATACGAAGGGGCAAACAATCGTCACGACGCATTAGAGATTGCGACAAAAGGGAAGAGTCCTAGCCCTACCTATCTTGCGACAGTTGAGAGTGGGCTATATCAAGTGCACCCCAACCACAACTCATTCAGTAGTACGGTCGTGGTATTTGAGAAGATAGGTGAGCCACGAAAAGTAGGCGTCAATGTAGAGCTTGAATATCCACGCGAAATGACCGACAAAATTCCATCTGTCTATCCAGATCTTGGTGTTCTTGTGCAGCAAGAATATGGTTCAAACCTCAAAGACCCTTTCCCATTCTTTACTGGCGGAAAAGTAAATCGTCTGCAACTTGTTGAAACAGCGATCTTTAATGTAGCAGCACAGCTAATAGGAGAAACGAAGTGAGTCGAGAAGAACTGACGAAGCTCGTGAGCACCATTACTCCGCTTGATGAGCGTGAAGGTACCGACCAGCGACAGGTTATCGGATGGCTTGCTGGCGACGAGCCTATTTACCGCATCCAAAAACCAGATGTTCCACCTATGCATCTGGTAAGTTATTTTGCCATTGTTGATCCCAAAACGAATAAAATGCTTTTACAGGATCATCTGCTTGCAAAATTATGGGTACCTGCTGGCGGACATGTTGATCCGAACGAAGATCCGGCCGAAACTGCACAACGCGAATGCGAAGAAGAGCTTGGGTTTGTGGCGCCATTTTTAGGTGGACAAGTGCCTCATTTTATCACTGTTACTACAACCAATGGCCAGGGGCAGCATACCGACGTATCACTGTGGTACTTGTTACAGGCAGATGAGAACACGCCACTTACTATTGAGGATAATAAATTTAACGAAGTCCGTTGGTGGAAAATTGATGATATTTTAGCAGGCCCATCTTCTCTATTTGATCCAGAGCTTCATAGGTTTATCACAAAAATAAAGCCACTACTTAACGCATGGGTACTGATATGACCCGAGAAGACATTGCACGTATGCGGCTTAGCGCCCAACATATCACTCAGTCGGATTTTACAACCGCAGAGGACGTAGTAAGGCATCTTCTTGCCTTACAGGCGCAAGATTATCCGGGAGCTTTGTGGTCAATCGCCCTACGATCGCAAAATCTAACTCAAAGAGATGTTGAGCAAGCAATTGCCGATCGTAAGATCATTCGTACCTGGCCAATGCGAGGAACATTGCACTTTGTTGCCGCAGAGGATGCCAGATGGATGGTAAATTTACTTGCACCGCGTGCGGTTGCCTCAGCAGCAGGTAGGCGCAAAATACTTGAAATCGACGACGATGTACTCGCTAAAAGCCAAGAAGTCATTAGTAATGCACTGGCCGGAGGGAAGAGTTTGACGCGAAACGCCCTTTGTGATGTGTTAGATCAGCACGGAATCTCGACCGCCGGACAGCGCGGCATTCATATTATTCACTACTTTGCAGAACAAACACTGTTATGTTTTGGCCCCCATGAAGACAAGCAGCCAACCTTTGTGCTAATGGACGAATGGATCGCGCCGACACCTCCGAGACAAAAAGATGAAGCACTCGCTGAGCTTGCCAAGAGGTACTTTACTAGCCATGGGCCAGCCAGTCTTAAGGATTTTGCAGGCTGGAGCTTTATGACAATGGGCAATGCTAAACTAGGGCTTGAACTTGCCAAGGTGTCACTTATAAGCGAGACAGTTGATGGTATTGAATATTGGTTTAGTTCGCAGCTTACTTCTGCCCCAATCCAAACATATCTTTTACCTGGTTTTGACGAGTTTATACTTGGCTATAAAGATAGGTCGGCTAGCCTTGCCGAGATGCACTCGCAGCACATTGTGCCCGGTAATAATGGCATGTTCCTCCCTACACTTGTTATTGACGGTCAGATTCTAGGAACGTGGAAACGCGTGACGCACGTAAATAGCCAAAGACTCACCATTCTACCGTTTGAATCCCTCACAAAGACGCAGGAAGAATCAATCGACCAAGCCATAAGAAGATATGAACGCTATGCAGGACTTACGACGGATTGGGTGATTGCAGAACGATAGATCATACGACGGCCGACAAGCCGTCTTTCTTATTGTCCTTGATTGAACTTACAACGGCAGCGGCAATAACAAGTAGACCTAGAATACCAACGTACATTTCTGGTATTTCTACGAACAAACCAATCAGAAGCGTAATAGCTAGTGCGCCGATAACGTAGTGGGCGGCATGCTCAAGGTACCGGTATGTGTTGAGGACTTTACGGTGCACGATGAAAAGCGTCAATGATCGAACCCACAATGCGCCGATGCCTAGACCGGCCGCAATCAAAAGCACATCTTTTGTAACCGCGAAAGCACCGATGACTCCGTCAAAACTAAAACTCGCATCGAGCACCTCTAGGTAAATAAACGAAGCAAGACCTGCTACAAGGCCTGACTGCATTTTTTTACCCGCATGTTTTTCTGCGCGTTCGTGCTGCAGGGTAAACAGTTCTGAAATACCATGAATTAATATATAGGTGACGATCCCAATTGCACCAGCGGTCAGCGTTTCAGACTGATGATGGTTCATCGGCAAAATTACGATAATACCTAGTGCAATGGTACTAACAAGTACGTGGATACCGCGATGACTAGCCTCTTGTAACGGTTTTTCAATGTGGTGAAGCCAACGAGTTTTACGTGTAGCATCAAAAAAGAAATGCAGCGCCAAGGTAAGTAAAAAGAGCCCGCCGAACGCTGCAATACTTGGGTGAGCATGACGTAGCGCCTCGGCATATTTATCAGGCTCCTGAAGCGCAAGGTGGATAACATCACCCCACGCTAACCCGGCCGTTGCCATCACAATGAGAATAGGGAAGACAACCCTCATCCCAAACACTGCAATAAAAATACCGACGGTCATAAACATACGCTGCCAAAGTGGGCTCATTTTGGTAAGTGTCTTGGCGTTAATAATGGCGTTATCAAAGCTGAACGTAATTTCAATAATCATAAGAGTCGCAACAATAAGTGCAGCTTGTAGGCCAAGATAGGCAAACACAAGCCCTAATATAACCACGGTAAGAATTGCTGACGTGATAAAGACTTTAGGAGAGGCGTGACGGTGAGTTACAGACATGAATATAGTATACACGAAAGACTCCTCACTAGATGTGAGGAGTCTTTCGTATTTTGCTAGGTTGTCTGTTTAGCGTCCAAGCAACTGGGCGAGGAGTCCGCGACGACTGGCTACATAGTAGCCAATCGATGCGATAAGTGAGCCTAGGCCTACAGCGCCACCGATAAAGTCGGCAGGACCAGTGTGTGGAAGTTCAGGAGGAGTAGGTGTGGTAGGCTGACATGCTATGTCACCGACGGGCTTGTACTTGCCCTGATCACTTTCATTAACCGTAATGGTTTGACCTGTTGCAGGGTTACATACTTGTACCATGTTTTCAGGAACGACAGTGATGTGCGCGACACACTTCTCAATATCACCAACAGTCTTAGTCTCACCGTTTACCATAAAGGTTACAGTCATCGTAATCGTTTTGTCACCATTAGTCGTGTAGGTGTGTGCGACATTATTTGGGTTGGCAACTGTTTGTGAGCTACCATCACCAAAGTCAAAGTTGTAACCTACGACCTGTGCTCCGCCTTCTGCAGTTGCTTTACCGGTAAAGGCATACTCTGTACGACTAATCTTATTTGGAGTTAGACTGTCACAAGTATAAACGGGTGTTGGGGGCGGAGTCTCAATCGTAAAGGTAGTCTGACAATTTGCACCCGTTATAGCCTTTGTTTGACCGTCGACGTTAATGTTTGCCGTTAGCTTAGCGGTATACGTACCTGGCTTGCTATAAGTGTGGTTAACCGTAGCTGCATTTGAAGTCTGTTTAGTACCGTCACCAAAGTCATAAGTATAGCTTGCAACTGCTGCACCGTTCTTGGCACTTGCACTGGCAGCAAACTTACGCTCTGTACGGCTGATCTTGTCCGCTGTCAAAGCATTACAGGCATATTCTGGCTTTGGCTTAGGGTGAGCATGGACTGGGTTGCCACATGAGGTCATAACCGCAGCCTTGAAATTACCGTTCTGATCAAAGAATACATACGCAACGATCGATTCAACACCCTTAGCATAGCTATATTCAGGTGAACCTTCGTAGTAGTACCTACTACCAATCTTTACTTTAGTGCGGTTTGCATAGAGCTGCTCACGGCCAATGCTCGTTGCACCAGTAGCGACAACCTCGCCATTTACCGTAACTCTTCCATCACGGTGGATTTCACCCATTTTAGCGCTAGTGCCAGCGTGAGTCATCTCGTGGTCACTAAGACCGTACGAGTGGTAAACGGTCGCTAGATCACCCGTTTTGTTTGCAGTGTAGCGTGAAGCGAGCTCACTAGGCGTAATACCACCACAAAAAATAATTGAGTTATTATCACAGTCACGTGGCAATGCCGCGTTTGACGTGCCGTTTACTACGTTTAACAGTAGAAATCCTGCGATCGCTACCGTTAGCGCCGCCAATGACGCATAAAACCTCTTCACGCTTTTAATCCTCCCTTTGGCTCTCCACAAGCCTTAGTTTGTCGCTACATTAGCATAGATTTTGTAAAATGTCAACTTTGTAGCTAGTTTTTCTAACCATAAGCGGTGCAGTGTGCAGCTTGAGTGTTATTAGATATGCATTTTTGTTATAATGACATATATGAAATCGCTGAGCCTTACTAAACCGCACATGATTATTATGGTAGGCGTCCCGGGTAGTGGTAAGTCTTTTTTTGCTGAAAAATTCGCTGACACATTCCGTGCGCCATATGTATGTCGTGAAAAAATCGCAATACATTTTCAAAAAGATACTGAGGCCGTCGACGCAATCGCATATGACCAGCTCGATGAGCTTCTAAAAACTCAGCAATCTATTATAGTAGACGGTTTTGCCGATACACGCGTGGCACGTGGTGAACTCACTCGTAGGGCAGTGGCCGCCGGCTACTGTACTCTCTTAGTGTGGGTTCAGACCGACCCCGTAACAGCCAAAAGTCGTACGTTAAAACTTAGCAAAGTTGGTTCGAGTCGGTCACTCACGCCTGCGGAGTATGATCACTTGGTACGCCGCTTCTCTGCGCCAACCGCAATAGAAAAGCCAGTTGTTCTAAGTGGCAAGCACACCTACGCAACTCAGGCTAAAGTCATATTAAAAAAGCTCACCGAGCCCCGCGCATCCATTTCCCGCCATACTGCCGCACCTGTTCGCCCCGATTCAGAGAAGCCCGGCCGACGTAGTATAACGATTCGGTAGAGGACAGCTACTTGCCTACAATTACAGATGATGAATTCGGAACGATTACACTTCGTCGGAGTGCCAAGGCCTCACACGTGCGTATTCGTATTGCACCTGACGGAAGATTGCGCGCTTCGCTACCACTCTATGCACCTATATTTTTAGTTAAGCGCCTTATCAAATCATCCAGGCCACAGCTTCGTGCCATGCTTGCTGAACAATCGAGCGATACAACCTTTGAACATGGCATGCAGATAGGTAAGAGTCATACGCTTATTGTACGACAGACGACATCTGCTAAAACCACAGTCTCTCGACACGGCCAGCAGATCATCGCCTCCGTACCGGCTGACCGGACGATTGATGACATCGAGGTGTCGCGCGCTATTCGCGATACCGTCATCGAGGCACTCCGCATCGAAGCAAAAAGCTACCTTACAAAGCGTCTCGCATATCTGGCTCAGCATGGTGGTTACGACTACGAAAAAGTTAGATTTTCACATGCTAGCGGTCGCTGGGGAAGTTGCAGCTCCAATGGCACCATAAGCCTCAACATTGCGCTCATGAAACTCCCGTTTGAGCTTATCGACTACGTGCTTATACATGAGCTAAGCCATACTGTGCACATGAATCACTCAACAGAATTCTGGAATGTGGTCGAAACAGTCGACCCTCACTACAAGGCGCATCGCCGAAGCCTCAAAAAAGAGACGCCATCTATTTAAAAACCATAAGCGTGTCTGTATAATAAAGGCAATATGCATAAAGGTGGGGCAGTTATAAATCAACGCACAGCACAAGTGATGCGATTTGCTGGTCTTGTTATGCCACTTATTCTGTTTGTTTATGGCATATTTGTTCACTATCACCTGGTAGACAGCTCACATTACGTCAATGACGTATTATTTTTCGGACTGATGATCCCTTGGGCGTTTTTAGGTTTGTTGCAATTTTTATACCCTGCAACCAGCTGGAAACTATCGGGCTTCCGTTTCGCCGTATATCACATGCTCTCAGCGATTTATATCATTTATGTCTCGGGGTTCGCCAATCCGTTTATTGCAACATGGGTACTTTTGTTTTTAGCTGCTTATGCGTATTTTGGCAAAATCGGGCTACGGCTCAGCGTGCTCTCATTCCTACTAATCGGAGAATTAGATGTTCTGGTGCATCTACATAACAATACGATCCTTCTTACTAACATTTTGACTATTTCCGCCGTATTGTTAGTTGGTCTTACAGCTGTAGCAATTGCCCGTATTCAAGAGATAGACGGTGCAGAGTTATCTCGTAGTAAGGCACTCGAGTCGCTTCAGCGTGATCGTATTCTAACTATCGTAAATAACCTAGCCGATGCAGTATTAAGCACTGACGAAGATGGTATCATTCGTGTATACAACGCCGCCTCGCTTAACCTATTGGACACTAATAATAGTCTCAATGGCCATCATATAGATGAAATCTTGAAGTTATATGAAAGCAAAGATAAGCAGGTCAGTCTATTTGAACTACTAAAAAATTCCCAAAGTGTTACCGTACGCGATGATCTTACTATGCCGCTAGAGGATGAGACCCTACGCCTTGAAGTGACGTTCTCTCCCATTAGAAGTAGCTATAGCCGCAAGAGCGGCCGACACCCCAAGGATGGTTATATCGTTATTGTTCGAGATGTCACAAAGGCTAAAAGTCTTGAAGAAGAACGTGATGAGTTTATTAGCGTTGTAAGCCACGAGCTTCGTACGCCAATCACTATTGCCGAAGGAACGATCAGTAACGTACAACTGATGATGGAACGACCAGATATCGGTGAGGTGGTATTAAAAGAAGCCATTAACACAGCACACGACCAAGTAATATATCTGTCTAAAATGGTAAATGATCTAAGTACACTATCGCGTGCAGAACGTGGTATAGCTGATACGCCAGAGGATATTGACGTGAGGGCGTTAGTTGAAGATCTTTATAACGAGTACGCACCACAAGCAAAACTCCACAAGTTACATTTTGACCTCGATCTCGACACTCACCTTGGCCACGTCACCGTTAGCCGACTTTATCTTAAAGAGCTGCTACAGAACTTTATTACAAATTCGCTTAAATACACAAAAGAGGGAAGTATAACTTTGGCTGTAAAGCGCAAAGACAATATTGTATCGTTTTCAGTACAAGATACGGGTATTGGTATCAGCAAGAGCGACCAGACAAAAATCTTTAATAAATTCTTTCGCTCAGAGGATTACCGCACTCGTGAGACAAGCGGCACTGGCCTAGGCCTTTATGTAGCAGCTAAGTTGGCACGGAAACTCAACACTAGGATTAGTTTTAAGAGTCGCCTAAACCATGGCTCTACTTTTGATATACAACTACCAGCAGCTGACGAAGTTTAGACAAGGGGTTTAACGTTCAATTTCGAGTCGTTCTGTTTGCGTAATCGGTGCAGCAATAGGACGACCCTTCCACGTAATAGAATGGCGCATATAGCCCTCTACACTCCATACAAATAGCATAAGTTCTTGTGCTATTATAATAGGCCACAATAGACCTCCAAGCCACCAGTTCTGTCGCCACACAATATGAGTGTACATACTGTAAAGTGCCATAAAAGCTATAAGGACAAGGCCGAATACATACTGCAGGCTCGTCCAACCAGTCATAAACGCACTCAATAGTACAACCGTTGGAATATTAAGAGTCAAAAGCGTCGCTAAAGCGAGTGGAGCTCTCCAACCTCGCATTGTCGGATAGAGCAGCCGGCGACTTGTTTCAAGCTGTGAGCTCCATTTCTTTTCATAACTCACGCCGAATAGGCCAGCATCAACAAGACATTGATATGTACTACTAAATAATGTCGCAAGTTTAGTTTCAGCTTGCACTTCGTGTTTGAAACGAGCAAGACCGCCAAAGCTTAAAAGCTGTTCACGGTCAGTTATCCACAAAGCGCCTGATGCTGAAGGGATTGTTTTATGAGAGAGGATCAGTTGCCAAAAGTATCGCAAAGGACTAAAGAGAACGCTCATGCGCCACACATCCTGACGAGAAGGAATGACTGATATCATATCTTTAGATGATGTTTTCATGTAGCTCATGAGCCTTGTAATAGAGTTAACCGTAATGTACGTATCAACATCCATAAATACGATGTAGTCGCCACTCGCTTCATGTGCGAGGATATCAAGTGCTCGGTTTCGTCCCAACCATTCGCCGGGTAGTTCAGTCCCTGGTACGAAACGTACGCCAACATGAGCAAACGAACGAATGAGTACCGATGTTTCATCATCCGAACTATCATCAAAAACAACAACTTCTAATTTTTCGTAATCACTCGCAAGAACTCGCTCGAGACATTGAGTCATCGCATGTTTTTCATTGCGAGCGGGAATACAAACACTGACTGTAGGGAGATCCTTCGAGGAGAGAGGCTTGGTGAGGTGAGGTCGCATAGATCCAAGTGATAATGCCAGACGAACCGCAAAAAAGGTAGCGAACATTATAATTATTCCGGCAAGGGTAAGAAAAATAGCCATTAACACAATGGATTAATAGTATCACGCTTGACGATCTAACGGTAGTCGGCTATAGTGTTACTTGACAGTCTGCCTAGAGCAGGCTATTTAATTTGGGAGAAGCTAACGTTGGCAACCAAAGCTAAAAAACCAGCAGCTAACAAGGCGGAGAGCGCTGCGAAGGTTACGCGAATCGTCGCTACCGACTCTAAGCAAGCCGCCAAAAAAGAAAAACCAACTGTCGAAGCCTCTGCAGCGACGCCTAAAAAACAAACAAATGAGGGAAAAACGGGTATTCGCAACCCCTTCCCAGCTATCGGCGGTTATTTCGCCGGTGCTTGGTACGAGCTAAAAGAAGTCCGCTGGCCGAATCGCCGAGCAACGTGGGGACTTACGGTAGCCGTACTTGCGTTCACCGCGTTCTTCATCGTACTGATTTTGCTCCTCGACGCACTATTTAAATATTTATTTCAACTAATTTTAGGATAAGAGAAAACAATGTCAAAAAACCGATACGACTCCACCCGCCAATGGTACGCTATTCACACCTATAGTGGTTACGAAGAAAAAGTAGCCGAAAGTATTCGTCAGCGTATTAACGCGGTCGACATGGCCGACAAGATTTTTGACGTCATGGTGCCAAAGGAAAAGCAAATTGAAATCAAGAACGGTAAGCGCAAGGTCGTCGAGAAGAAAATCTTCCAGGGCTATGCCCTCGTCGAGATGAAGCTTACTGACGAAACCTGGTACATCGTTCGTAATACCCCTGGCGTTACGGGCTTTGTTGGTAGCGGCACCGAGCCAACACCAGTTTCAGACTCTGAGATTGCCAAGATTAAAAAGCGTATGGGCGTTGAAGACCCTAAGCACCACATCGACTTTTCAGAAGGTGAAGTCGTTTCTATCACCGATGGGCCATTCAAAGGCTTTGACGGTGCTATCGCTGAAATCGACACCCAAAAGGGCAAGATTAAAGTTATGGTCAGCATGTTTGGCCGCGATACTCCAGTAGAGCTCGACGCACTTCAGGTCAAAAAAGTTTAGCTCAATAGAGTTACATAAAAACAACAGCGCCTATTCGGCGCTGTTTTGTTTTGTTTCGAGACCTTCAAACGACTTGATAATATCTATAAGATCGGATAGGTTTATTTCAGCTTTAATAACATAGCCGTCCATATCTTTTTGAACCTTAGGATCGACCCGACTGGCATCACCTAGGTTTGTTAGTAGAACAATCTTAGCTCTCGTACAACCATACTCCTCATCGTGGCGAAGCATTTTTAGTACTTTTAGTCCATCAATCTTAGGCATCATAATATCTAGAAAAACGAGTTCGGGGCGAAACTCCTTGCCTAGACGTAGAGCATCTTCTCCATCAACGGCAACGGTAACTGTATACCCACGTCTTTTTAGATACTGCTCGTATATTGAGCGTAGTTCTATATTATCCTCAACGAGTAATATTTTTTGTAACCCAGCCACGTTTTCTCCTTGTCATAGTGTCTTTTTTATCTGTATCTGCGCGCAGTGTCTGAAGGTGTTCATCGGTAAATATAGGAAGCGTAAGGGTAAAAGCTGATCCTTTTCCTTCTTCTGATGTTACCGAAATAGTACCTTCGTGACGCTCGGCGATCGATCTTGCAATATAAAGTCCGAGTCCCGTGCCCTTGCTACCGCTATCAAGACCACCATGGACACGGTAGAACTTATTAAATAGATACTTCTGTGCTTCTTTAGATATGCCCACGCCCGTATCTTTTACGGTAACTGTGTAGGCATCGGCTGAAGTCTCTTGCAAGTCCATAACTACCGTACCACCCGGAAGAGTATATTTAATCGCGTTAGATAAGAGATTATTTACAATTTCACGTAGCGAAATCAGATCACCAACAACATACTTATCTTTTTGTGGACCACTATAGGAGAGGCTAATTTGGCGATCTTCAGCAAGAAATCGTGCGTCTTCGTAGGCATGCGCAACGCAGCTTGCAAGGTCTATTTTTTCCATATTCAATACCAATGTACCACGCTCAATACGCGTCACATCAAGGAGGTTATTTATAAGACCGCTTAATTCATTGATATTTCTGAGAGCTTTCGTTACATACAAGACACTATCTTGTTCGTGGCCTTTTGTCGATGCCATCTCAAGATAGCCACGCACAGCCGTCAGTGGAGTGCGAAGTTCGTGGGCTGCCATGGATACGAAATCAGTCTTCATATTTTCAAGCTCACGGCTCGATGTCTCATCATGAATCGTTACAATAGCGTGAGTGCGTCCAGCTTGAGGCTCTTCGTGTACCGGTGCAACAATGAGCTTTACATACCGCTTCGTGCCTTGCTTATCGGTAAACTGAAGATTCTCATATACTTTAACTGTCTGCTCACTGTAATTAACAGTAAAAGGCTGCATGCCCTGTTCCCATAAAAATACCTCTTTGAGATTCTTACCTAGTAAGTCCTTCGCCGTGCCGCCTACTAGTTTTTCGGCCGACCGGTTAGCAAGTAAAATGGTTGAATTTTCATCAATGGCAAAAATGCCCTCAATCGTAGTGTTTAAAATCACCTCGAGACGCTCTCGCTGAGATTCGATGCCTCGAATAAGTTGACTGAGATTTTCTTTCATAGAGTCAATGCTATTACCCAATATGCCAATCTCATCTTTACGCGTAAACGAAACACTCGCCGAAAAATCCCCATAGCCAATACGTTTGGCTATCGCGACCATACGCAAGATTGGCCTAGTAAAAAAGCCCGTCAAAACAAGCGCCATGGCAATAATAATCACACAGACAACACAGATAATCCAAATCATTGTCGTGCGGAGAGTGGCTGTAGATGCCAACGCCTCATCTTTATCAATTTTGTCGATCACTGTCCAGTTACTGAGACCTACTGCGTGAGTAACGTAGAGCACCTCATGACCCCTGTAGTCAGTAGCTGTTTTGTAAACGCCAGACGTAGTGTTGTTTGCATCGAGACTGGCAAGATTCGTCTGTAGGGCGCCGTCTATATTAAAACGCACAGGAAAGAGGGATATATTATCGGTACCGACAATCACCGTCTCGCCCGTCTGATCGAGACCAGTGAAGTCTTGAACGACCGCCGTGAGGTCGTCTGTGCGAAAAACGGCGCTCAAAATCACCTGCGCATTAATACGAGTTGACACCTCTAATTTAATGGAGTTGTCGCGAGGATCTTTTACGATGCGCACACTATTAACATCGCCGTTTCCCGGGGTTATGATTTTAGAAAGATAATCACTCGAAGATTGTTCAGTTACTGACGAGGCAATGAGTGTATTCGTCATATCGTAAAGACGAATATACTGCATTGCCGACTGACCAACCTCCATACCCTGGAGAATCGTATTGAGATGTTGCTTGGCTACATCGGATGGCTGTGCCAGGTACTGCGCCAAGCTAACGCGCAAATCATATTGGTTTGCCGCCTGAGTAGCCTGCTCTTGTCTACTTTGAACGATCGCATCAATCCGTTCGGTTTGTTTAATCGCGGTACTGTTCAACTGATTCGTGGTTTTTTCTAGAAGTGCGTTACTGGCAGATATATAAGCAAATATACCGACATCAAGCATTGGTATAAGACCAATGAGGAGTAGTGTGAGAATAAACTTTTGTCGGAATTTCATTATGCTATCGAGCCACTGGCGTAAAGATGCCGCTTTCTACCTGAAGCAGGTCGTAAGTGTAGTTTGTGCCCGGCTCTTCTCCATTTTGGTCAAACGATATATCTGCCGACATACCCTTAAAGTTAATTGATGGTAATGCGCTATGGATTGCTTCACCTGTTGTTGCACCACTACTAATCGTGCGGTAGATCGCTTCAAAAGCATCGTAGGCCTGTGGAGCGGCATAAAGCTGCTCGCTGACTTTATATTCATTAAGCATTAATCTTTTAAATGTATCTGATCCTGTAGGGAATGTGGTAATCGTCAATCCATTCGACGCTGTCGGTGCATTAGAAATAAGGGTTTTGTCATACATGACGTCCCCGCCAAACAACGGTACCACGAGCCCTACGTTACGCGCCACCTGAACAGCTGCCGTTGCCGTCACGAGAGAGTTAGGTGCAATAAAGATCGCTTGCGGATTAACCGCCTTAAGTTTCTGCATCTCAGTCGTCAGGTTAATATCGTCTGGTTCGGCATATGAAGTTGCCGCCACTTGTCCGCCAAGTGTTTTAAATTGTTCCTGGAAACTTGTACTCATTGCCGAGCCATACGGCTCGTTTGTGTAGAATACGGCAACGCGCGTAATACCTTTGTCGCGAATGGCCTTAGCCATATAAGCAGCTTGGTAATTATCCGAAGGAATTACCCGAAAGAAATAGTCATTTGGTATGGAGAGTGTTACGGAAGATGCCGATGGGCTGACCATAGGGATTTTATTACTATTAGCCAGTGGAAGAGCTGCAAGAGAAGCACTCGAACAGCCGTCTCCAATAACTGCAACAACGCCCTTATCTATTAGCGATTGCATTGCGCTCTTTGCAGTTTGTGGGTCGCAATGTGAGTCTGCTTGTACAAGTTCGATATTATCTGCATTCAACTGTTTTTTAGCCAGCTGGATACCTTTCATTGTGCCGTAGCCCATATTACTAGAACCTCCGGTAAAGGCCATCAATACACCAACCTTAATAGCTGGTTTCTTCTGCACAATTGAAGCCTCGTATCGCATATAGGCCCAAGCACCAGCGACTACTACTATAAGTACCGTAAGGCCGATCAACAAAGGTATAAGCCATTTCTTCTTAGGTTTATTCGCAACTGGTAATCCATTTGTTTCGCCACCCGCATGCAACAGATTTGGTATTTCATCTTCCGGCATCGTAAAACCCTCATGCTTATATGTTGTATTTATCATCCGTGAAAGCAGTCCCGTCTGTCAAGCCCCGTTTCAGCTTTACCAAATATCTCTTGAAGCAACCTCGAGACGCCAAGCTAGAAAATATTGAAAAGAAAAAAGAGCAAAGGCAAGCAGAGCAGCAAAGAATACGACAACATAGATTGCAACTGCCGTATCTCCTTGAACACCACACAGCGTCATGATTGCAAGACCAACAGCTGGAAGAGCTGTCACAAGCCCCTTAACGAGCCACATATGCCAGTTTGTTTGGGTTATTTTAAAAGCCTTAAGAATATATCGCATGAATCGGGATAAGTTCTTACTTACAAAGTATGGAAATGCTATAAAAATAATTATCGTGACGATAATGGCGACAGCCGTAACTCCATAGCTAGCCATAGACGCAACACCGGTCAAGTTATCCGGAATAGGAAGTATTTGTACAAACGGCTGATTATTCGGCATAGTCATAAAAGAACTATCGGCAAGCAACACAAAAAAAGCAGCCACAAATAACAACCAGGCCAGTAGCGAGCTCATATATCCTAGAAGACCTAGAATATTGACGCTCACCACACGGCCTGATAGCTTTTTCATCGTGCTTTTTAGTATAAACCATAAGCACGATGAGTGGTTAAGTTTTAGACTTTTTTATCATTCGTTAGACGAATCTCTTTTTTAAGCAGCTCGCCAGCTTCGCCGACCTCATACACTATGACTTCACCGGTCATAATCTCAACCGTATGCGCGTCATCATCGGCGATTCTATCGAGGTGTTTTATGAGTGCGCGTAGTGAATTGCCATGTGCTGCTACAATAACATTTTTACCGTTTTTGAGATCATTGAGAATATGTTGTTCATAAAAAGGAAGTACGCGACCGGAAACGTCTTTGAGAGTTTCGCCGCCCGGCACGGGGTGATCCCAGCTACGACGCCATTTCATAAACTTCTCTTCGCCATATTCTTCTTTGACCTGCCACTTGTTTTTGCCGGTTAGATCGCCGTAGTCGCGTTCGTTAAGCTCTTCGTGCTCACTTCGCTGAATGTCCTTGTAATCCAGATGCTCCATAATCTCATCGAGTGTATGCTTGGCGCGTTTCAATTTTGAGGTATAGGCACGATGAAGATCGATATCTTCTAGTGTACGTGCAGCTCGGCGGGCTTCTTCACGGCCATCATCCGTTAAAGATACATCCGTAAGACCCGTCCATTGGCCTAGAAGGTTCCACTCAGACTGTCCGTGACGGACAAGTACCAGATATGCCATTAATTCATCCCCAAAGCGTCACGGCCAGCATATTTTGCCTCTGCGCCAAGTTCTTCTTCAATGCGGAGCAACTCGTTGTATTTAGCCACGCGGTCAGTGCGACTCATTGAACCTGTCTTAATCTGACCTGTCGCAAGTCCGACGACAAGATGAGCGATCGTCGTATCCTCTGTCTCTCCTGAACGATGCGAGATAACTGCATTCCAGCCCGCTTCATGGGCCATAGCGACCGCATCAATAGTTTCACTCAGTGTACCAATTTGATTGAGCTTAATTAAAATCGCATTTGCAGCCTTTTCATCGATACCACGCTTTAAGAAACTAACGTTCGTGACAAGTAGATCATCGCCAACAATCTGCAGCTTAGTACCTATGCGTTTCGTGAGTTTGCTCCAAGCGTCCCAGTCATCCTCGGCCAGGCCATCCTCGATAGAGGCTATCGGGTATTTTTCCGCTAACTCCGCCAACCATTCAACCATTTCATCCGAACTTAGACTACGATTTTCGGTTGCAAGATGATACTTGCCATCTTCATACAGCTCGCTTGCTGCAACATCCAACGCTAATACAACGTCCTTACCCAATTCGTAACCAGCTTTTTCTACCGCAGCGCTAATCAACTCAAGCGCTTCGGCATTACCTTTTTTAACATGAGGCGCATAGCCACCCTCATCACCGACAGTCGTGCCGTAGCCGTTTTCCTTAAGTACCTTAGCTAGTGCATGGAAAATTTCCGCGCCCATTTGGATTGCCTTAGTAAAGGTAGGAGCTCCGACTGGCATAATCATAAACTCTTGAATATCAGTAGAGCCAGCCGCGTGCTTACCGCCATTGATAATGTTCATCATTGGAACGGGCAAGAGGAAGTCGCCATTCTCCTCTGCAAGTGAACGGAAGTATCCATACAATGGAATACCTTTTGAAAGAGCGACGGCTTTAGCAGCTGCAAGCGAAACGGCTAAGATTGCGTTTGCGCCTAGATTGCCTTTGTTTGGCGTGCCATCCAGATCGATCAACGTCTTATCGAGCACGCGCTGATCAGAGGCATCCATACCAATGAGCTTTTCAGCGATAATTCCATTAACGTTTCCAACCGCCTTCATAACGCCCTTACCGCCAAAATCACTACCACCGTCACGGAGTTCGACAGCTTCATTACTGCCAGTTGATGCGCCAGAGGGCACAGCCGCACGGCCAAGCGTACCGTCGCTTAGTACTACGTCCGCTTCAACAGTGGGGTTTCCTCGAGAATCAATAATTTGTCGGGCGTGAATTCGTGCAATATCCATAAATAGTTCCTCCAATTACTTGCAGTCCTATATTACACCTCGCTTATGCATAGCGAAAGAGGTCACATTACAACATGATCATTGACAATTATAAGCAATATGATAATATAAGCAACCAGTTCGCCAGTGTAAGTACTGGTGACCAATACGAGGAGCACTCTTGTCAATCAGTGTTTCCACCCGCGAGAGCAGCATCGTCGAGCCGTTCGACTTCGTGAGCCTGAACCGCACAATCGACATCGAACTGGCGTGGATGGCGTGGGGCGAAGAAGAGCCCGACACCACCAAGATCCAGCGCGAAATCGACCTCGCGTGGACGGTCTACGGTCTGAGCCAAATCGCCACCTCGCAGCAATCGCGCCGCGTCAACCCCGCTGCTCGCTCCATGAGTCGCGTGGGCAAGAAGTACAAGCTTCGCGCGAACCATGGTACCAAGAGCTTCTACGCCAGCATCCAGGCTGACAATTCCGCCAGGAAGAGCTGGCAGCGGGGCAGCTGCCGCGCCGGGCGTAAGTACGCTCGACTGGAGGCGGAGTGCCGCAACCCGCGCACTGTCAACCGTGCGTACAAGGAGCTGATTGGGTAATACCGACAAGATCCCTCATTCGACCCGGTGCTCGCATTTTACCGCGAGCACCGGGTCGGATCAGTCCCCTTGGGAGTTTTTATTTTATAGTGACCACCTTGAAAAACCAGAACGTTTTTGCTACAATAAATAACCGTTACGCACTCGGTAATACGAGTACAAAAGAAGGAAAATAATTCAATGGCTAAAAAAGTTATCGGAAACATCAAGTTCCGCGTGCCAGCCGGCCGCGCAACTGCAGGTCCTCCAGTAGGTTCTACCCTCGGTCAATGGGGCCTGAACATGATGGATTTCATTAACCCATTTAACGACGCTACCAAAGGCGATATGGGTAAAGACGTTATCGTTCACCTCCAAGTGTTCGAAGACCGTACCTTTACCTGGAAGTCTCTTGGTCAGCCAGTAGACGACGCTATCCGCGAAGCTATCGGTATCAAAAAAGGTAGCAGCAAACCACACGCCGAAAAGGTTGGTAAGATTACTCGCGCGCAGCTTGAAGCTATCGCAGAATCTAAGAAAGACCACCTTAACGCTATCGATATGGATGGTCGCGTTAAAGTTATCGCCGGCACCGCACGCTCAATGGGTGTCGAAGTCGTCGACTAATCCCACTTCAATCTCATAAAAAACACGACCTGAAAAATGGTCGTGTTTTTTATGAGCAAAAGATGGCACGAACAGCCAGCGTCATTACTCGTCCTTCTAAGCATGGTGTGTTTTGCATTTATTCGAAAAAAATGATATAATTTTATCGTCCTCGATCACGATTAGGGAGAAGGATGAATAAAGAGGAGAAGCGAGCTGCCGTTCTACGAGCAGCAGAAGCTCTGTTCGAACGTCTAGAAGAGACGGGAGACCCGCAAGTAGTCTCTGACGCGCCTCGTGCGCTCGGAGCAGAAGTAGATCTTCCCCCAGCAGAGATAGCGATCATACTCCGCGGTCTGCACCGCGCAAGGAAGATCGGACTCCTCGAAGGAGTGCTTGCTGGGAACGTCATCTACATCGCTCCACGTCAGTCACTGCTGCAGGTGCCCCGCACCTTCACGACAGGCAACGGATCAGTGAGAGTCACGAAGACTCGACCTGGTCAAGCCTCCCGAAGGCCGGCCACAAGTGAGCCGGAGGAGGCTGAACCGTCCGTCGAGCAACTCCTACGCGAGCAGATCACCACACTCGAAGGAACGATCACAGCCCTACGGGCGGCGTTCGAGAAAGAGCAGAGACGCACAAGCCGCGCAAACACGAAACGAGAGACCGCCGAGACGCAGATTCGCGGACTTGAGGCTACTCTCGCCGAAGTGCGGCAGACCGTCCGCAATCTGACACGGAGGATCGAAGAACTTCGACCCGAAGCCGATAAGGTACCCGGTCTGCTGGAAGAAATCGCCAAGTTGCAGGGAAGCAGGACTCCTGTTTCCAGCGACCTGGCCAGGACTCTTGGCAGACTCGCATCCACCTACGGAGATAAGGAGAGCTGATGTCCACTTCGAACAACGCTCGTCCAGGCATGGTTCTCCAGGCCCTGGGCGAGCAGTACGACGGATTCATTCTTGCCAGTGGCAGTAATGATGCCGTCGACAAGTTGCGCCGCACCCTGACGCTTCGAGCTGGCATGCGTGGTACCCTCTGTGCGCTCCTGCGCCAGATGGCCACCGACGGCAAGATCGTCATCGAAGTGAACGGCAACCGCTTCGAGACGATCGCGCTTCCGAACGCCACCATCCCCACCACCGAAAGTGAGGAGGCCACCATGGCCGCTCCGAAAGGCATGAACAGAACGTGTCAGCCGCAGTACGCCGACGGGAGAATCCTGTCGTCCAGGCTGACCAACGACGAGGTCGGACCCGTCACAACAACCTACGTCTCCCCCGATGTGGAGGAGACCGTCGTCACGACGGCCGAGCTCGCCATCGAGCGGCTCCACCAGGCCGGCAAGATCCGCATGGGACGCGTCGAGGTGCTGGGTATCATCGTGGGAGTAGTAATCGAACTCCACGATGTCCAGCCCGTCCTCGCCAAGCCCTTGGCCGAGCAGGTGTTCAGTCACCTGGTCAGCCATCGGGACCTCCATCGGGACCCTACCAGCAAGCGGAACGAGGCGGTATACGAGCTTCGTCTACCGGCAACCTCCATCGAGGAGGACAAGATGATCGACCAGCCGCCGCTCACCCAAGGAGAGGCGGTCGACCAGCTGGAGCAGTTGGTCAAGATCATCGAGACGCTGGAGAAGAGAGTAGTCCAGCTCACTAGTGAGCTGGAGACGGCTCGGTCGACTCACATCGACCCGGCTATCCTCGAACAGCTCACCACGAGCCTCGAAGTGGCAAACACCACGATCGAGAAGCTCCAGCGGAAGCTCCTTGACGCTGAGCAAGAAAAGCAGCGAATCGCGCGTACGCACGGAGGCGAGCTCAGCCGGCTGCGTACGCAACACGCCACGGAACTTCAGACGCTACGCGAACAGCTCAACGCCTCCGAGGAGGCCAGGCGTCAGCTCGAGACCGAGCTGACCGGACGCACCCGAGAGGTGTCGCCTGAGCTGCGCGCACGCTGGGAGAAGCTCGGCATCACGCTGAGCTGACCATGAGCCCGCCCGCCGGAAGCGGTTACCCATCCGGCTTGTGACCGTTTAGATGACGGACACAAACTAAGCCCCGGAAATCCCGGAGCTAAGGCCACGCTAACCACGTGGCCTTTTTCATCTTCAAAATTAGAAGATAGAATATAAACCATTAGCACTATTATCAAGGCTTTGCTAATATGAATGTATGCGTGCATTATGGAGCGGATCAATCAGCTTTGGACTCGTTAATATACCGGTACGGTTATATAGCGGTGTCAATCCACACGAGGGGATAGACCTAGATATGCTTCATAAGGACGATAACTCTCCCATTCGTTATGCTCGTATTTGCCGAAAAGATGGCGAAGAAGTGCCATGGAACGATATCGTAAAAGGTTACGAGTACCGTGATGGCGATTACGTAGTGCTTACGAAAAAAGACCTGGAAAAACTCGATAGTGAACAGACTGAAACGATAGATATTCAGCACTTTGTCGACGAAGACGAGATCGACATCCGTTACTACGAGCACCCATATTATCTCGAGCCAACCAAAGGTGGTGACAAAGCTTATGCGCTCCTTCGCGGAGCCCTAGAAAGCTCAGGCAAATCCGCGCTTGTAACGTTTGTAATGCGTGAGCGTGAACATCTAGGCGTTATTAAGCCCGTTGGTCGAGCACTCGTACTGACGCAAATGCGATTTCCAACCGACCTACGAGAAGCGACCGAGCTTAAGTTTCCATCTGAAACGAGTGTCACTAAAGACGAAGTCAAGGTTGCACTTAAATTAATCTCACAGGAAACCAAGCCGTTTATTCCCGAGGACTACGAAGACACGTTTACCGAAGAACTCGAAGACCTTATTGAAGCCAAAACCAAGGGCAAAAAACTCAAAAAACGACCATCCAAGCAGCCCGATACCCAGGCTAAAGACCTTATGACTGCACTTAAAGCGAGTTTGAAGGAAGAATAACCTCGTGGGGTTAGGAAAATACTTTTCCAAACGTTCATTTAGTAAGACCCCCGAACCTCAGGGTACTGTTAAAAAAAGTAAAAGTAAAAAGCTTTCATTTGTCGTTCAAGAGCATCACGCATCACAACTACATTACGACTTTCGCCTCGAACTAGACGGTGTCTTAAAAAGCTGGGCCGTGCCGAAAGGTCCATCTATGAACCCGCACGACAGGCACTTAGCTGTACAAGTTGAAGATCATCCGTACGAATACCGTACCTTTGAAGGTGTGATTCCAGAAGGTAACTACGGTGCCGGCAAAGTGATTATTTGGGATAAAGGCACATATGAGCCCTATCATGACAAATCGAACGACGAAGATACGATACGAGAAGAGCTACAGAAGGGCCACCTAACATTCTTTTTACACGGTAAAAAACTAAAAGGCGAGTTTGCTCTTATAAAAATGTACGGCAAAGACGAACACGCCTGGCTGCTCATTAAAAAAGGTGACGAAGAAGCTACGGCAGCAGACATTACAAAAGAAGACCGCTCAGTAATAAGCGGTCTTAAAGTGGATGATCTTGATGGTCATACTGGGCATCTAGCCTTTGATATTTCTACGTACCCACTCGTTAAAGTACCGTGGCGGGTAAAGCCGATGCTTTGCACGCTGATTGAGAAGCCATTCTCTCAGGACGGCTGGCTGTTTGAGATGAAGTGGGATGGCTATCGTGCCATTGCAAGCAAGCATCGAGACGAGGTTAGTTTGTACTCCCGTACCGACAATGACTTTAGTGAGCACTATCCTCCAGTTGTTGAGGCCGTGCGTGCACTTAAACACGATGTGATTCTAGACGGAGAGATTGTAGTTATAGATAAAGAAGGTCGTCCGCATTTTGAAGCGCTACAAAACTGGCGCACCAGCCCCACAGGTCAACTGGTCTACTATGTTTTTGACATTTTATGGTGTGATGGTCGTGATGTGCGAGAGATGCCACTCTTTCAGCGTAAGAAACTTCTACAATCTATCCTACCCGAGCATTCGGCTATTCGGTTTGGCGATGCGATCGAGACCAAAGGCGAGAAACTATTCGAACAGATTCAAGCCCAACATCTTGAGGGTATCGTGGCTAAAAAAGCTGACAGTCCTTACCGCGAAAACAATCGAGGTTCAGCATGGCTAAAAATTAAGACCCATTTGCGCCAAGAGGTCGTCATAGGCGGCTTTACTGAGCCTCGCGGAGGACGGCAATATCTAGGTTCGCTTGTTGTCGGTATGTACGAAGGTGAGAAATTTATCTATACAGGGCATTCAGGCGGTGGCATTCCAGATAACCAACGCAAACTCCTACGTGAAAAATTAGACAAGCTTGAGCGCAAAACATCGCCATTCGCGACAGAACCGAAGCCAAACGCAACCGTCCACTGGGTACGCCCAGAGCTCGTATGTGAAATGAGTTTTAGCGAATGGACAAGCGATAGCCGCATGCGCCAGCCAGTATTCGAGGGACTTCGCCCTGATAAAAAACCAACAGCCGTCCACCACGAGAAGCCGGCTACAATTACGCAAAAGGAGGAGGCTCCTATGAAAAAAGGCCACGTAGAATTTACTCATCTCGATAAAGTATTTTTTCCAAAAATGGGTTATACCAAGGGTGATATTGTCGACTACTACGAATCGGCGGCTGATTTTATACTGCCGTATCTTAAAGATCGTCCGCTGTCTCTATTGCGACAGCCCAATGGTATAACTGGCGAAGGTTTTTTCCAAAAGAACATGGAGCACCTGCCAGATTGGGTTCCAGCAACAGACATATTTTCAGACTCTCATAATGATACACTCCACTGGATGGTAGGAGGTAAGCTTGAAACACTACTGTATGCTGTGCAACTTGGCAGTATCGAGATAAACCCATGGAACTCACGGGTTGGACATCTCAATACACCTGATTGGCTTGTGATTGACCTCGACCCAGAGGGTGTCACGTTTAAAGACGTTATTACCGTAGCGTTAGAAGTCAAAAAAGTGTGCGACGAATGGGGCGTAGCCTGCCTGCCTAAGACATCTGGCAAGACTGGCATTCATATTTATGTACCCCTTGGAACAAAATATAGTTACGAACAAGCCAAAAACTTTGCTCACTTACTGGTGCTCGAGATAAACAAGCGCCTACCTAAACTTACCAGCGTAGAGCGTATGCCGGCTAAGCGGCCGCACCGCATTTACCTTGATTTTCTCCAAAACAGAGAAGGTCAAACCCTCGCGGCACCGTATTCACTCCGTCCCACACCAGATGCCAGCGTTTCTATGCCGCTACACTGGGATGAAATAAAGCCGGGCCTCAAACCAGCCGACTTTACCATTAAGAATGCCCACAAACGGCTAGATGCAGTAGGCGATTTATGGAAGCCTGTTCTTGGCAAAGGTGTTGATATTTCTACGATCTTGAAGTCACTCGAATCGTGATATCATAGCCCCATACAAGGGGAACATAAAAAAACATGCCACACGTTCACACCGAACCCGGCCAGCACGACCACACGGCAAGTGCCTACGTATTTAGAACTGATTTTAGCGAACCTAAAATTATGCTGCATCTTCATAAAAAGATCGGCAAATACATGCAGTTCGGCGGCCACATCGAGCTTAACGAAACACCATGGCAAGCTATAAGCCATGAGCTTGAAGAAGAATCCGGGTATCTCCTGGAGGATCTTGCCATATTACAGCCGACCCACCGTGTTCCGCAGCTACCAGACGCAACCGTTCACCCCGTGCCACTTGCGCACAGCACGCACCCATTTGGTAATGGTATCGATCATTTTCATACTGATATCGCATACGCCTTTACGGCAAGCAAAGCGCCCACTCAAAAACCAGTCGAAGGCGAATCGACCACCATTAAATTACTGACTAAAAAAGAGCTGCTTGTGTTCGATGAGTCACTTATTCCGGAGAATGTCAGGCAGATCGCCTTATTCGGGTTCAACCACGTACTTGCCGAGTGGGAAGCTGTCCCCGCTAAGACATATAAATAGTTGTAAAAACTGCTTATGCCATTGACCGTTTAACTGGCCGAAGCGCTATAATAAAGAAGGTCATGAGAGTACTGGTGGAGAGCCTTTTTACTAGCAGACCTTTATACAATACAAGCCGGCATGCACACTGACAGTTGTTAAGCGCCCCTGCACGGACTACATATTCAATCGCTACTTCAGGTGATACAGCAAATAATATAGGCGGTGTTATTTGTCTCCTTGTAGCTGCTCTATAAATCCGCAACTGACCAATTTTCTTGTTGTCAGTTTTTTCTTTACCAAAAATCAAAAAAATCATCTTTAGAGTAAGGGAGTACGAATATGAAAGATCAAACTACCATTAACAGCCCAGTTGACGTTACCGCAATCGGCTTTAGCCGCGGTATGCGCGCCTACCCACGACGCATCGAGTTTCAGGGCACGACGTACGATTTTATCGACGCCGGGCTGCGAACCGTTGTACGAAGCGGTGAGCGGATCTCGCAGATCTTCACGATGACAGACGGTCGCCAAAACTACCGTCTTCGCAGCGAAGGCAGTAATTGGACTCTGCTCAGCGTATTCTAGCTGAACAAAGGTAAGTAAAGAGAGAGGGTGCATAATCCTCTCTCTTTACTTTTTAGCGTATATATGTTATTATTACACGAGTTGTTACTGTCGTCGCGAGAAAGACCTTTTCGCGCAGTGACAAAGAGGAGGCACTCATGCCGCAGTCCCAGGGCCCCGAGCTGGACGTCGCGTTCGGCCAGGCCGCACTCGTGCGCTTCCCGGGAGCGGGTCACTACAAGATCGGCGACGCCATGATCAAGAGCGGCCTGCTGATCCCCGGCGGCTTCCAGAGCGTCGACATGAACACCGTCGTACTGATCGTGCCCGCCGGCACCAGCCCGACGGACGCCGTCGTCCGCCTCACCGCAGAGATCGAGAAGCTCGCCAAGAGCGGCGAGATCCGGGTCTAAGCCCACATGAAGAGAGCCCGTGGCCGCATTCCAGCGTCCACCGTCGGCCCTTCAGGTGGGCTCTTTTCATATCATAAGCATATACACTTGTTACACACATTCGAACATAGTTAAATAATGAACGACGAGCGGGGCAGGCGGAACGGAGAAGCCATGAAGAAAGAAGTACCATTCGTCAAGGTCGACCGAGCACACACTGTCGTACAAGAAGGTAGTGTGCGGTTGCGACTCAAAACGTTTTGGGCCAGGTTGGAACCCGATGAGCTCAGTGATATCGAGGGTGTTGAGGTTGTTCACCTCCGGAGCATGCCGAGTAGGCAGTTCACCTCAATCGAAGAGTACGACATCATCATCCAGGGTGATGAAGACCGACGAAGGATCGTACAAAATGCAATCCTTCAGACGCTTCGAGGAAATACGCGAGGACGCAACGCACTCGTGTTTCTCGCAAACAGAATGCTCTAATCGTACGCGACAGCCGCCCCGCTCGTCACGTACAATCTGAAATCATTTACAAAACACCAGCAATGCATTTATCGGTCAAGGAATCTCGGGTCTACCATACCTTGATTAAACGGTTCTCGACGGTGACCGAAAGGCTTTCGATCAGCTTGTCCAAGAAGGATCGAGCCAGCGCACTTAACCTATACGTACCGAGTCTCCGCTGTCATGCATACATAGCGAATGTTTGCACTTATTTTGAAAAAATGTCATAATGATTCGACTTTCTAGACCGGAGAGGTGAGAGTAGTGCTCGACAAAATGAGACACGTCCGTCGACGTCCCCTGGAGATCCAGCTCAAGAGGTGGCTCAACGAACAGATCCTGCAGCCCGCAGCCAACCGGCCCCGGGATGTGGTCGTAGGCAAGGGAACACTGTTCGAACAGGCCTGCCATGTCAATCCGTGCGCCGTCGCCATAGGTGGCGTCGAATACATCGACCTCGATGTTCGTGACGAGCAGGGTGGCAAGGTCATCATGACCATTCGCACACGCGCTGGCAGGTATGTAGAGACGCTCTGGCGTTGAAAGTAGTGTCCGCTCGCCTGGGAATTTTCCCCGAGGCGAGCGGACACATGATCCATTGATAAAATTATCTAAAAATGATACAATAACGTTATAAATAATCAATGTTGGGAGGCCTGAAGGCCGCTTGCACCACAGAAAGGGTTTATACCTATGGCTAAAAAAGCCGAATTACTCGAGCAAGCCAAAGAGCTCAAGCTCGAAGTAACCGAAAAGAACACAATTGCAGAGATTGAAGCTGCAATTGCAACAGTCGGAGCTGTAGAGACTGAAGCAGAGGCTACTACTGAAGAAAAAGCCACTGCAAAGGCCGGTAAACGTAGCGACAAAGCCGCTCGCGAGGCTACCGAAAAAGCAGAAAAAGAAGCTCGCAAGGAAGCTGGCGACACTACTCCTCAATCCGAGGAAGCAGAAGCTCATACTAAAAAAGGACCTAAGCCAGTTACCCGTCCACTTCTCGAACGTCGTGGTAAAAGCTACCGTAAACTTGCTGAGCTTGTTGAAAAAGGTAAGACTTACTCACTCGCTGATGCCCTCGAGCTTGCAACCAAAACTAACCCTGTTAAGTTTGACGCATCTGTAGAAGTTCACGTTCGTCTTGGTGTTGATCCACGTCAGGCTGACCAGAACGTCCGTAGTACTGTATCCCTACCAAACGGTAGCGGTAAGACTATTCGTGTTGCAGTCTTTGCCCCAGAGGCAGAGCACGCTGGTGCCAAAAAAGCCGGTGCCGATGTTATCGGTGACGAAGAGTTCTTGAAACAGCTTGAAAAAGAAGAACTCAACTTTGACACGCTTATTGCAACTCCTCAGTACATGCCAAAACTTGGTAAATACGCTCGCCTCCTAGGGCCACGCGGCCTTATGCCAAACCCTAAGGCGGGTACCGTTGCAACTGACGTCGTAAAGGCTGTTTCTGAAGCCAAAGCTGGTAAGGTTGAATACCGCGTTGACAAGCAAAGTATCGTACACCTTTCAATTGGTAAGGTATCGTTTGGCGCTGAAAAGCTCGCAGAGAACGCTAAGGCATTCTTTGACAGTCTACAGAGCCAGAAGCCATCAAGCCTTAAGGGTGCCTACGTTAAATCAACCAGCATCTCAACAACCATGGGGCCTGGCATCAAAGTAGAAGATATCGTTAAATAATATCTATTTCATAAAAATGCCTCGCTTTTTTACAGCGAGGCATTTTTATTTCCAAAAAGCACAACAATCAAACCAACAGTAATATGTCATACTGGAAATATTAAGGGTAGAGAGGGATGAGGTATGCGCCAGTATTTGGACTTGCTCCAGGATATAAAAACAAACGGACACGAGAAAACAGATAGAACCGGAACGGGTACAAAAAGTGTCTTTGGTCGCCAGATGCACTTTGACCTGAGCGAAGGGTTTCCGGCCATTACGACGAAAAAACTATTCCTTCGAGGTATTATTCATGAGCTGCTGTGGTTTTTACAGGGCAGTAGCAACATCGAATATCTCGTACAAAACAATGTAAACATCTGGAACGAATGGCCATTCAAGGCCTACCTACAGGCAACCGACCAGGAGATTCCTGCAACGGGTTCCGACGAATGGAACGCTAAGCTCACTGAGTTTATAGAGAAGGTTAAATCTGATCACGAATTCGCCGTAAAATATGGCGAACTTGGACCTGTGTATGGTTACCAATGGCGCCACTGGCCAGACGGCAAAGGCGGAGAAATCGACCAGATCACCAGAGCAATCGAGATGATTAAAAATAGACCCGATTCCCGCCGCATCATAGTGTCTGCCTGGAACGTTGCTGATATCGACGAAATGGCTATTGCTGGCCTGCCTCCATGTCACACCTTGTTCCAGTTTTATGTAAATGACGGGAAACTCAGTTGCCAGCTATACCAGCGTAGCGCCGATACGTTTTTGGGCGTGCCATTCAACATTGCGTCGTACGCACTTCTAACTATGATGGTTGCACAGGTAACAGGTCTCGAACCAGGCGAGTTTGTCCACACGCTTGGTGACACTCATCTTTACTTGAATCATCTCGAACAAGTCGACGAGCAGCTCTCACGCGAACCACGACCATTGCCAACTATGAAAATTAATCCAGAGATAAAATCCATCTTCGACTTCACGATAGATGATTTCACACTAGAAGGCTACGACCCTTATCCTGGTATTAAAGCACCGATTGCAGTATAGGTAAAAACCATGATTTCTTATATTGTTGCTGCGGATAAAAAGGGTGCTATCGGCAAAGATAACCTAATCCCTTGGAGGATTCGTTCCGATCTTGCTTCACTAAAGCAGCTTACACTTGGTAAGGTGGTTATTTTAGGACGCAAAACCTATGATTCTATGGCCGCCTACTATGATCGTAGTGGACGACCAATGCCAGGCAGACTGTATATAGTTATAACGCGAGATGCGGAGTACACGCCAAAGCGAGATAATGTCGTGGTCGCCCATTCGCCCGACGACGCGCTAAAACGGGCAAATCAGACCGAGAACGATATTTTTGTGATTGGTGGCAGTCAGATTTACGAACTTCTTATGCCCTATGCGGATCGCATCTATCTGACTGAAGTAGATACGATCGTTAATGGCGACACGTTTTTTTCGTTCGATAAACGCGCGTGGCACGAGACGTCTCGATCGCATCATGAAAAAAGCGACAGAGATGAATACGACTTTGACACGATTGTATTCGATCGCATAGCCTAGGTTTAAGTTGTCCAGTTAATCAAAATATGGCATACTGTAGGGTATAAATTAAGGAAACAAACACCTGGGGAGGTGAGCACTAAAGATAAAGAATGCGCTGGTAGGGCGCCTTTGTCTAATGCGGGAGTACAAGGATGAGCGTTTACAGCAACACAGAAATTAAAGCCGCCATTGCCGGTGGTACCATTGTATGCACGCCGTACAACGAAGCTCATGTTAGCGAGGCAAGCCTCGACTTTACTTTGGGACATTATTTTTATAAGCAAGAATACCAAGAGCAGGCGAAGGTGTATAATCCTTTCGATCAAGGTGATGTTGAGCGCTATTTTAAGGGTCCTCTTGAGGCCATGCCGCATAAACAATGGTGCGAAGAACACGGATATCAACTCTTTGCTAATATTCCAGAGGATCACCCTATTATCGTCCTACGACCTGGCGAGCGTATTTTAGCTCACACCCATGAATTCATGGGTATTCGAGCACATGGCGGCGCAAGTGAAGTACGTTCGCGTAGTAGCTGGGGACGTAACGGAGTAGCTGTTTGTTTCGATGCTGGCTGGATTGACCCAGGCTATATTAATCGCATTACACTTGAGATTTACAACCTTAACGAGCACGAATCAGTCGTATTACCGGTTGGCGAACGCATGGGGCAAGTAATTTTTCACCACACTGGCACAGTAGACGGCGAATACAGTGACGGCCGCGACGGTATGAGTGGCAAATACCAGCACACAAGCGACCTCGACGAGTTGATAGCTACCTGGTCGCCCGAACACATGCTTCCGCGCGCCTATAAAGACAAGCGAAAATTGCCGCCAGTTGTCAAAGGCCTTCCTAGAGGACTGAAGTAATGAGCGAGCTCGGCAAATATTTTGTCATCGAGGGTCCCGATGGAACTGGCAAGACTACCCAGGCACAGATTCTTGTCGATGAACTAACTAGGCGCGGTCTTAAAAGTCGTTACGTACATGAGCCGGGCGAGACGCCAATGGGGCTTGAACTAGAAAAGATCATAAAAAACCGTGATCTTACACGTGAGCCTTCAACAGATTTGCTACTCTTTACTGCTAACCGCCTTGAGGTCTATCGCCAGGTCATTGAGCCGGCACTCCGTGATGGAGTAGTTATCGTCGCTGATCGAAACTGGCTTTCTTCAGTCGCATACCAAGGAGTAGCATGCGGCATGGGAGCGGAGGTAATTCGTGATGAAACAAAAAAATGGTTACCTAATGAATACATAGAGCCCACCTTCACCGCACTCCTATACGTACCCGAACAACAACACCAGCAAATGCTTGCACGGCGAGGAACGAGCGCCAAGGATTACTTTGAATCAAAACCTGATGAATTTCAGAGTTTACTACAAAAAGGGTATGCTGAAGCAGGTCAAATGGTTGCTAAACGCCACACCGTAGATGGACAAGATATGCCCGCAAGTGCTCGTATTTCTGCAGGGGGTAGCATTGATGAAGTGCACGCACGTATCATTCAAAAGCTCGAGGAAGTACAACTTATTTAAGAGCTCGAGTTGCTGCCTGAGAGATTTTCAGTAGCAGACGGTTCATCAACGTACTTGGCATAATATGATGTCGCAAGCGGCTGAAGCCACTTGCGTGAACGTTCGTTCTCGACAGGAAGAAGTTTAGCGTATGGATACCAACCTTCAATCTTTTTATAAATCCGAGCGTGCCCCTCTGGGTCATGCAACATACGATCAAGATATATGTCATTGTCGGCACGAGCCTCCTTGTCACCGCGCACCAGGAAAGCGCGACGCTGCACCACTTGCAATATACCGCTGTCCGTTTGATGTTCGGCGATTGTTTGTTTACGCAGCACTGTAGCCACAGGAAGTTCTGCCTTATAACTTTTTGTTTTATAGCGACCGGGTTCGTCCAGAAAATCAAAACCCATCCAAGCAAGAGAGTACATCACCTCGTCATCCATTTCTTGAGTTGCCTGGAAATCAAGTGGGTGAGACAGTTTAGCAAGCTCCACAGACTCTAATTTTGGATATTCCATAAGCAGAGCCAGGAGTTCGGCGGGCGTCGCGGTGCCGTTCTTAGCTTTTTCGTAGCGGGCGTCCTCTTCATCTACCGAACCACGTTGAAGTGCGCCAGGGTTAAGCTCAAGCCGACGCCGTTGTGAGTCATAGAGTGAAGATTCGACCAAACTGCGAAGTTCACGCGAGAGATCAGGTGAATCAACCCAGTCATACTGATTCACCGCGGCATCCATGGCTGCATCGATACGTCCGCTGATACGAAGAACAGATGCCGCCAAATAGGTTTGACGTTTTTTACGAAGCCAACTACCTTCTTCTTCAACGGCCGTCCAAGGTTCAAGTGGAACAGCTCCATACTCGGAGCGTTCTTTCCGTGAAACCGGATGCTGGGGTTGCTTTTCTTTCATTCGACCGTTTATTATACCATAAAACTCGTAAATTAACAATTAATGCTCAGTTCGCAAAAACTGTTGACATTTTCACAGGTTGTTTGCTACACTACAGATAGACATTGCCAGAGACAGTAGCGGTGAAGTATCACTTAATCATGCTACCGAGGAATGAAATAAACATTTCGAGTCAAGTCTTTGGTAATGCGAGAATCAAAGACTTTTTTCATTTCTTTGAGCCTCTCATTACCGTACGTTGACAATTCGGTCAGAAAAATTAAAACCCTTCGGGGCACAACTAAAGAAAGGTTTTTATGGCAATTTCACGCGATAAAAAGAACACTTTGGTTGCTGAAATGAGTGAGGCACTTGCAGGCTCTAAGATGGCTGTGTTCGCACAGTATCAGGGCTTAAGCGTTGCTGATATCCAAGCTCTTCGTGCGCAAGCACGCGAAGTTGGCGTAACGATCAAGGTGGCTAAAAACCGTCTTGTCCGCGTCGCTCTTGGCTCAAACGATACGTACAAAAATACCGACACTTCATCACTCACAGGCCAGTTGCTTTACGCAATTAGCAGTGAAGACGAGGTAGCTCCAGCACAAGTTTTGAGTGCGTTTGCAAAAACACACCCAGCTCTTGAATTTGTTGGTGCTTTCTCAGGTGAAGGTGCACTCTTGAGTGCTGCAGAGGTTACGGCACTTGCTGGTCTACCTAGCAAGAACCAACTTATCGGCCAAGTGGTATCACAACTGCTTTCACCAGTTCACGATGTTACCAATGCACTATCTGGCAACCTACACGCGTTGCTTGATGGCATTGAAGCAAAAGCAACCAGTTAATCAAGTTAATTCATCCGGTTATATTCATATAACCGGATACTAAATCAAGGAGTCTACTATGGCTGATATTAAAAAGCTTGCAGAAGAGCTTACTAAGCTTACTGTACTCGAGGTTAATGACCTCAAAACTATCCTTAAGGATGAATATGGCATCGAGCCAGCTGCTGCAGCTGCTGTTGCCGTAGCCGCTCCAGCTGAAGCTGGTGCTGCTGAAGACGAAAAAACTGAGTTCACTGTTAACCTCAAGGACGCAGGTGCTCAGAAAGTTGCTGTCATCAAGGCAGTTAAAGAAATCACCGGCCTTGGCCTTGGTGAGGCAAAAGCCCTCGTTGACGACGTTCCAAGCGTTATCAAAGAGAAGGTTACTAAAGACGACGCCGAAGCTGCTAAGAAGCAACTCGAAGAAGCTGGCGCAACTGTCGAACTCAGCTAATTTTATTCTGACCGAATTACAACCAATCATAGAACGGCCGTTTACCTTGCGTAGACGGCTGCTTTATTTGCAATCAATATTATTAGCCGATATACTATCTACCAGTGAGCACTAACCAACAAATTATTATCAGCATTATTATTCCGCCATCTACGCGGTGCTGATTGCTCATATATAAATATTAGAAGATACACGAGCACTCCGGCCGCTGAGCCGGAGTTTTTTGTTGTCTAAGAAGGAGATACCATGACCATAGCACTTGAGCGCCAGACATACCGAGCAAGTATGGGTGAAGAAGCATATGCCACGATCGATAATCGTCGCGAAGAAATGGGCGAGCAGTTTGAACTTACCGAGCTAGACCGTGAGTTTTCCCTCTACACGCATAGGCTTGGAGCGTCCGGCCTTTACCTTGCCGATGCTGCAGCCAACTATGCACGGACGTTTAAGTGGCGTGGGGCTTACAATGCCATGTCTGTATTGAAAGAACAAGGTGTCGAGTCTGTCACCGTGCCCTCTGCGGGTAACCATTTACGTGGGGCTGTTATGGCCGGAAAGATTTTAGGAATGAGAGTTCATGGTGTTGTACCAACATCAGCTCCGATGAGTAAGAAAGAGGGCGCTAAACAATTGTGGGGCGACACTCCCGGCTTTAACCTCCATGTAGTTGGCGACAGCTTTGACGAAAGCCTCACATGGGCGCATGCAAGCGCCGAACAGCTCGGTGAAGTTGTCCATCCGTTTGACGACCCGCTCGTATCTGCAGGCCAAGGTACGCTGGCTGACGATATCTACGGCAGTGCCCTGGAGTCAAACCTGGATCTTCGACACGTAGTATTGCCTGTCGGCGGAGGCGGTCTATTTCGTGGCGTTGCCGAGCGTTTCAGGGAGCTTGGAGCTAACATCACAGTCCATGGTGTCGAGGCACAAGGCAGCAATAGTTTATCACGCAGTGCAGAGGTTGGCGCGGTTGTCGATGCGACACATCCCAATACACGATATGGAGGTTCCGCGGTAAAAAGAACAGCTGAGCGAACACTCGATGCCTACCAAACCTTTCCAAATACCACGTTATGGAAAGTAGACGACGATGAAGTAACGGCAGTTGTAGAAGATTATTTAGAAGAAATTCATTACCGCAAACTCGATCGTTGCTCCAGTTTTGTACCGTTCGAACCTACAACTCTTGTTGCCGTAGCTGGACTCTCAAAAATAACCAAGGCATATCCAGGTGAACTGATTGCCGTCGTCGGAACAGGGCGAAATGATGCGCCCGGAGCTATCTGGCAGTCATGATAAAAATGACAACGTTTACAAAACTACCCCTTAAAATAATGTGGAAAACTGAATAACTTTTGTATGCTACAATGATAAAAAGCATGAGTACTATACGCGCCGCTCAAAACGGATTTACTATCGTCGAGATACTTATAGTTATCTCTATAATTGTTATCTTGGCGTCCATAACTCTGGTTGTATACGGTAATGTACAGAATAGTGGTTACGATGCGTCCGTTCAGTCAGACCTAGATAACTCGACAGGCCTGCTTGAGTCATTCCGTGTAAGTACTTCAACTACTCATTATTTTCCACAAACAAGTACCGATCTCAGCCCGCTTAACATAAAGGCTACTAAAGGCGCCTACGATGTAACGACCGCGGTCAACTTTGTATATTGCGTAAACACTTCCGACTATCAGTCGTATTATATTGCCGCGCTCAGTAAGGCTGATACTATATTCTTGATGACGCAAGATGGTTTTGTGAATAATACTATACTGACAAAAAATAGCTTCTCTAACGCAACCACGCTCTGTAGCGCGCTCGGCTCCAATATTGGACTTGGCTCCGCGGGAATGTCCGCCCCAAACACCTGGCAGTCCTGGACGCACACCTAAACATTTGACAGGTAGCATTGTGGCTGGTATATATAGGGGTAATACTACACAAAAATAGACAAAGGAAATTGCGAGTTACCATGTCTGAATTACCCGAAAAACAAGTCAAGCGGCTACGATCGCTTATTCAAGAGGCAGAAACAAACCTAGCGGCCGCAAAGGAGCTACTTATTAGTATCGTCGGTGATGACGGCACCATTGTAACTCCACGCAACAGCCAAGAAGAAGTCAGCGGTAAAATCGTCGAGGGTGTCTTTGATGGTCAAATTATGATCGGGCCAGATGGCAAAAGCTATCCAGTACCAGCAAACTACGCCAGCAAATCTAAGTTGGTTGAGGGCGACATCCTTAAGCTGACTATCGCAGATGATGGCGGTTTTATCTACAAGCAAATCGGCCCCGTTGAGCGAAGACAAATCATTGGTACACTTGTACAACACGATGGTGCTTACTACGTCGAGACGAATGGTCGCGAATACCGTATTCTCCTTGCTAGCGTAACGTACTTCCGTATCAACATCGGCGACCAGGTTACTATCATCGTTCCTGAAGATAATCCAGAAGCTACCTGGGCTGCTGTCGAAGCAGCACTCTAGAAGAGGATTGAAGATGCCTGAGGTGGGCGATTATTTGTTAACACATGTAGGTTTCTCACGTGACGAGAAACCTATCATTTCGTTTCAAAAAGGCAATTCCTTCATTGACTTCGAGCCGCTCGGTCAAAGGATAGCTATGCGTTTTGACACTTCGCAGCGGCACTGCACGGGCTGGCGTGATATTACCACCGGTGAACGCTTTAGCTGCCCTGATAGTCATGTCGTTGAGAATAAATATGAGCAATGTCCAGCTTGCCAAACTAGGACTGGGTTTAATCCGGCGTTTTACAATGCCAGCACGGTTTCTGAACAGCAAGAAGCTCGCAACAAAGAGCCACACATTTTATATCTTGCGCGTTTTGGCGACGATGTTGTTAAGGTTGGTATCTCACATGCTAAACGCGAGCGATCGCGACTTTTGGAGCAGGGCGCTCGCGATGCACTTATTTTAGATACATTTCCGTCTGCTCATATCGCTAGGCAATACGAAGCTAAGATTGCGAGTATGCCTGGCATTGCCGAAACATTGCAACTGAGGAAAAAGCTATCTCTACTAGAAATACCATACGACCACAAAAAGGGTGAGGGTGATCTCAAACAGACCCGTAGTCGTATTGAAGAACAACTGCATGTTTCGTTTGCAGACAGTGAGGTGCATGATCTAGATACTAGTTTTTTCCCAAACACACAGCCTGACCTCACTCAAAGCTTTTGCTCTATTGATCAGCAGCTACTAACAGGCAGATGTACCGGTATGCTCGGATCTCTACTTTTTTGCGATTATAAAGATACGCCAGTTTTTCTGCCCCTTAAAAAGTTCATCGGCCACCATGTAGAGATCACTGACACAGAACTGTCACTTGATCTTCCAGCTCGACAGATATCACTTTTTTAATAAAAACGACAACAAATTATTCAACACAAACAGCGTACAATAGAACCAGAAACGTGAGGGGAAACAAACAGTGTCAAAAGCGTTGTATCGTAAATATCGCAGCCGCAAATTAGCTGATGTCGAGGGGCAAAAACATGTCACCGATATTTTAGAGCGCTCGCTTGCCGCCGGCCGAATTGCTCACGCATATCTTTTAACAGGCCCTCGGGGTGTTGGTAAAACATCCATAGCCCGTATTTTGGCATACGAAATTAATAAACTACCCTATGACGAAGATGAAACGAATCTTGATATTATTGAGATCGATGCTGCAAGTAATAATGGAGTTGAAGATGTTCGAGATCTGCGAGAAAAAGTACAAATCGCACCTGTTTCAGCTCTCAAGAAAGTCTACATCATCGACGAGGTGCACATGCTTTCCAAGGCTGCATTTAATGCACTCCTTAAAACCCTCGAAGAGCCGCCTGAGCATGCTGTTTTTATCCTAGCTACAACCGATGCAGATAAGCTGCCTGCAACTATAATTAGCCGCACGCAGCGCTTTAGTCTTAGAGCTATAACACCAGTAGTTGCAAAAAAACATCTCGCCTACATCGCAAAAGAAGAAGGTATAAAAATCGACGAGGGAGCTCTTGAGATCATTGCACGGCGTGGAGATGGCAGTTTTCGTGATAGCATAAGTCTGCTCGACCAATTGCAAGGTCTTGCTGATGAGAAAACCGGCATCACCATGCAACTCGTAGAAGAGGCGCTTGGCCTAGCGCCAGCCGAACACGTTGAAAAACTACTCGCAGCCTACGAGGCTCGTGACATCACTGCGATCGTAGCGCTGGTGGATGCAGGTGAACAAAGTGGCATTCAGCCAAGCGTCCTCGTAAGTCAGCTTATTCAGACTGTTCGTATGCAAATTGCCGAAAAACCACAGCTGCTGCCGCTACTCGACCAACTACTCGAAGTGGCTAAATCATCACAGCCAAGTATTAAACTTTTAACCGTACTGGCTACTCATGCCGCGCCTAAACCAAAATCTGTCGCGCTTGCATCGCCAATGCCTGAAATTAGTGCGCCCGTTAAAGAGCTCGAACGTCAGGCCGTTCGGCCAACGCCTTCTGTTAAACCCATGGTAAGCCAAATTCCGGCGAGTAAAACGCCCCGCGAGCCAGCTAAACCATCACCGTCGGTAACCTCGCCAGATGTGCCTAAACTACAAGGCGAATCTCACCTTGAAAACCTCGACTGGAATGCAGTCCTTGAATACACACATCAAAACTTCGTGGCGATCCATAGCGTACTTGCAAGGTGCAGTTACGAAGTGGCCGATGATAAGCTAATTCTTTATACCGTCAATAACTTCTATAAAAAGAAGTTGGACGATGCAAAGTACCGCGCTAACTTGACTGTCGCACTCGAGCAAACGGGAGCTGGTGACCCACTTATAGAGACAATTGGAACACCGCCGCCGCCAAAAGATAGCACAGCAGCCGCAGTAGCTGCTATTATGGGTGGAGGAGAAGAGGTAAGCATCGAAGAATAGTCTTTGATGCTAAGAGGTGTATGTCAACAAAAGAAGTCCCGGCCGGAAAAGTCCCGCCACAAAACCTAGACGCCGAAAAGAGTTTACTCGGTGCAGTTTTAATTGACGAGGAAACTCTTGCCGATATTTCAGAGCATGTTTCGCCAAAAGATTTTTACGACAAACGCCATCGAATCATTTTCGAAGGCATGATGCGACTTTATGAGCGTCATCGTCCGGTTGATCTTTTGACTCTCAGTGATGAGCTTAAAAAGAAGGATGAGTTTGATGTCATTGGTGGTTCAGCTTATTTAACTGAGCTTACTAACTATGTTCCGACCGCAGCTCACGCCGAAGCCTACGCCGAAATGGTTGCCCAAAAAGCTATTCGACGCCGACTTATTAAAGCCAGCGCTGATATATCCGAGCTTGGTTTTGACGAAGAGACCACCACACAGGAACTACTCGAAAAGGCTGAGGCAGAACTATTTAGCGTGAGCGACCAGTCGCTCAAACAAGATCTTGTCAGTATTGAAACGATTTTAACAGATAGTTTTGACCGCATGGAAGAACTCCATCGCAACAAGGGCGCACTTCGTGGCGTTCGAACCGGTTGGCGCGACCTCGACAATATGACCGCAGGCCTCCAACGAAGTGACCTGATTATTCTTGCCGCCCGTCCAGCCATGGGTAAGACAACCCTTGTAACCAACCTCGCATACAATGTAGCGACCGTCGCCAAGCAGTCTGTCCTATTCTTCAGCCTAGAGATGAGCAAAGAACAGCTAGTTGACCGTATGTTGGCTGACGCCAGCGGTGTTGACGCTTGGAATATTCGTACAGGCAATCTTTCTGATGATGATTTTAGTAAGCTTAGTGAAGCTATGGGCGAAATGGCCGAAGCACCTATTTATCTAGATGACACACCAGGACTTTCCGTTCTTGAAATGCGCACCAAAGCCCGCCGCGCCGCTCATGATGCTCCTCTGGGAGTTATCATCGTTGACTATCTTCAGCTGATGCAGGGAAGCGGTCGCGACAATGGCAACCGAGTGCAAGAGGTGAGTGAAATCTCACGTGGACTTAAGCTTATTGCCCGCGAGCTAAATGTACCTGTCATCGCGCTAAGCCAGCTCTCGCGTTCCGTTGAAAGTCGCAGTCCGCAGATTCCACAGCTAGCCGACCTTCGTGAGTCTGGATCAATCGAGCAGGACGCCGACATTGTAATGTTTATTTACCGCGAAGCGTACTACAACCCAGAGACCGAGCGTGAAAACATTACCGATCTTATTATCGCTAAACATCGTAACGGCCCTGTTGGCAAGGTTGAACTGTACTTCCACCCAGAGCGCCTACGCTTTATGTCGCTTGATAAACGACATGATTAACGTGCTATAATCGTAAGTAATTTATGGGCAAAGAACTAACAGATTATTTTATCTACAGGTGGCGATACGTGTTGGGGTATGGTCTTATCGCAATCTTGATCATTGGCATGCTTATAGTAGCCGGACTATTTATACCGGGCGGCTTGAGTCAGAGTGAAATGCAGTCTGTCGTTACCAGTAATACTGCAACTTTTTCACTTTCCTCGTTCAATCCAGATTCTGTTATTAATCTTCCGTATCACCTTTTGCAGCATGCCAGTATTAATCTACTCGGCGTATCTATTTTCAGTGTTAAGTTGCCATCATTACTCCTAGGGCTTTTCTCTGCCGCTGGAATGTTCATGTTACTTCGAACCTGGTTCCGTGAAAACGTCGCCGTTCTTACTGCCATTATCGTTATTACGACCGGACAGTTTTTATTCGTGGCTCAAAGCGGCACGAGTAGTATCGTATATATCTTTTGGTCAGTTTGGCTGCTTGTACTTGCAATGCTCATTTCTAGAAGGACAGGATGGACGACTGTTTGGAAGATTGCACTCTTTGCCATTGCTGCGCTCAGCATGTATACGCCGCTAAGTCCATATATTCTTATTGCGCTAGCAAGTGCGATCATGCTGCACCCACATCTTCGATATCTTGTACGACAACTTTCAAAGATCAAGATTGCTATAGGCGTTGTGGTAGCGCTCATTCTACTTATACCGCTTGCATACGCAATCTTTTTGAAGCCATCTATCGGATTGACGATTCTTGGTATTCCAACAACTTCGATCGATTTTAAAGCAAACATCCTTCAGCTTCTGCACCAGTACTTCGACTTTATTTCACCGAGCAGTGGTATCTTCATGACACCAGTTTATGGTCTTGGCTCCGTCATTCTCATTATCTTAGGTATCTTTCAGCTTGCCACAACAAAATACACAGCTCGCAGTTATATTACTGCTGCCTGGGCTGTGCTACTCGTACCAGTACTGATTATCAACCCCGGCTATATAAGTGTTACATTCGTACCTGTTATGCTCCTGATGGCAATGGGAATCCATCGTTTACTGAACAGCTGGTATAGTCTCTTTCCACGCAATCCATATGCCCGTTTTGCCGGTCTCATTCCGCTAGTAGTGCTTATTAGTGGAATGGTATTCACTGGCGTTAATCGCTACATGTATGGATACGCCTACGACCCCCAGACAGCCGGGAATTTTTCCCACGACCTTCGCCTAGTTAATATGCAGCTCGCTACGGCTAAAAAAGCTAATCAAAATGTTACACTTGTTCCAAGCCAAAATGAAGTACCTTTTTATGCGGTTATTGCAAAACATAACACTAACGTGCAAGTGAATACACAGTTGCCAGTTGCCCTCGCTACGGCGCAGATGGTTATTGTGACACATAATGCTCACATGACTGATCAGTCATCGCAGCTTTATCGTATTATCACAGACAGCACGTCTCATAACGCCGATCGACTTTACATCTATAAAACAGTAATAAAATAACGTATACTAGATAGGTAAAAACAGAGGAGTGACCGAATTATGGCATTTGACCAAATGAAAATGTTGAATCAGCTGCGCAAAGCGCAGAAAGATCTTGCTAAAGAAATCATCGAGGTAGAAGCTGGCGATGGCGCTGTTGTCGTTCAGATTACCGGTGAAATGAAGATAAAAAGCGTCAAGATCAACCCAGCACAAGTTGATGTTGATGACATTACAGAGCTAGAACACTGGATTGAGATCGCTTTCCGCGATGGCCTTGCAAAAGCACAAGAAGTTGCCTCAGAAAAAATGAAGCCGCTCATGGGTGGTCTCGGCAACCTCGGACTATAAGGGGTACACGTTGGCGCAAATTCTTCCAGCGGCGCTCACCAAAGCGATCGATGAATTAGGCCGCTTGCCTGGCGTAGGTGCGCGTACTGCAGAGCGGTATGCGTACTTTCTGCTACGTAGCGACAGCCACACGACCGATAAGCTCGCAGCAGCCATCTCCGACCTCCACGAGGGCGTAAAGACGTGTCCAGTTACCTTTGCGCTTATAGATGCCGATCAATCCGTCTCTTCGCTCTATACTGACAGCAGCCGCGATAAGCAGTTAATTGCCGTCGTTGAAGAACCACTTGATATCGTCGCTCTAGAACGCACTGGGCAGTATCACGGTACATATCACGTCTTAGGAGGCGCAATCTCACCGATTGATGGTATCGGCCCAGAGCAGCTTCATATTCCCGAGCTACTAGAGCGAATCAAGAACGACGATGTACAAGAGGTCATTATCGCGACTAACGCAAGCGTTGAAGGTGAGTCGACTGCACTCTTCTTGCAGCGCCACGTTCAAGAGTCTGGTAACGAGGTTAAACTTACACGTCTCGCGCGAGGCATTCCAGTCGGCGTCGACTTAGAATACGCCGATCAAATAACTCTAACTCACGCCCTTGAAGGACGAAGGACATTATAATGTACGAAAAAGCCGCAGAGCTTATTGCAAAAGCACAAAAAATTGTCATCATTCAGGGCGAAAACCCAGACGGCGACAGTCTTGGTAGCAGCCTCGCGCTTGAAGAGATTCTGGGTGATCTTAAAAAAGACGTCACTATGTACTGCGCGACAGACGTGCCAAAATACATGCGATACATTAAAGGTTGGGATAGAGTTGAAATGACATTCAAGACCGATGCCGACCTCGCTATTATCGTGGATACAAGTGCTGACATTCTTATCAGCAAAGCGTTGGAAACACCCGGTGTGCGGTCGTTCCTAGAAACGCACCCGGTGCTCGTCATCGACCACCACGCGACAAAATCAAGCCTCAGCTTTCCGCATACTATGCTTGCCGATGAAGCTGTTGCTACTAGTGAGATTATTTATGCACTTGCTAGTACGAACAACTGGAGTATCAATGCGCAAGCAGCCGAAAATATGCTTGTTGCTATCATGTCAGACAGCCTTGGACTTACCACCCAGAACACAACAGCTAACAGTTTCTTTGTAGCTGGAAAACTCACAGAGCTCGGCGCAAGCAACTCTGCTATAGAAAATCGCCGACGTGAGTTTATGAAAAAATCCCCAGAGATTTTAGCCTACAAAGGTCAGCTCATTAGTCGCATCGAATACTTTTTAGATGGCAAGCTCGCTATTATCCATATACCATGGGAAGAAATACAGCAGTACAGCGATCAATATAATCCAAGCGTACTTGTGCTGGATGAAATGCGGCTCGTTGAAGGTGTCGAAATTGGCGTTGCTATTAAAACATATCCAGACGGTAAGGTAACGGGCAAGCTTCGTAGCAACATGCCAATCTCCGAAGAAATTGCCGGCTTCTTTGGTGGTGGAGGTCACAAATACGCAGCCGGTTTCCGTGTTTATGAAGAATACGATAAGATTGTAGCAGAACTATTGACGGCAACGGAAAAAGCGATTAAAGACCATGAAGCGTAATATTACCAAATCCTGTATGTAGCGTCTTACCATAAGGCGCTTACCTAAAGTGATATAAACGCTTAACAGGAACTCTTGCAATGACACTCCAACTTCACAATACGCTCACTAAAAAAACCGAAGATTTTACACCAATGAATGGTCAAAAGGTCACGCTTTATACCTGTGGCCCTACGGTATACAATCATTTACAAGTAGGTAACTGGGCTGCATATATTTATTGGGATACGCTCGTACGCACCCTTATTGCAAACGAGTACGACGTCGAGCGAGTTATGAATATTACTGATGTCGGTCATCTCGTTAGTGATGCTGATGAAGGAGAAGACAAGCTAGAAAAAGGTGCCAAACGTGAAGGTAAAACCGCTTGGCAAATTGCCGAATTCTATGCCGAAGACTTTTTGGCTGGTATGGAAAAAATTGGTCTTATCATGCCGGAGCATGTGGTGCGCGCGACTGATTTTATTCCTCAGCAGCTAGATCTTATCCGAATTCTAAAAGAGAAAGGCTATACCTACCAAATAGATGACGGCATTTATTACGACACAAGTAAGTTCCCGACCTACGCAGATTTTGCCGGACTCGATCTTGAAGGTCAGAAGGCGGGTGCGCGCGTAGCATTTAATACCGAAAAGCGAAATCCGAGTGATTTTGCCCTATGGAAGTTCACACCTATGGGCGAAAAACGTGACATGGAATGGGAAACACCCTCGGATCTAATGGACGGAAAGTCTACTCATCCTAAGACGGGCTTTCCCGGATGGCACCTTGAATGCTCGGCTATGGCTATGAGCATCCTGGGCCCGACTATTGATATCCATACTGGCGGTATTGATCATATTCCTGTTCACCACACAAATGAGATTGCCCAATCCGAGGCTGCAAGCGGTAAAATCTTTGCCCACTACTGGCTGCACAACAACCATATCAAGGTTAACGGCACGAAGATCAGCAAGAGCCTAGGCAATGGATATACGCTTCAAGATCTTGCAGAAAAAGGGTACGACCCGCTTGATTTTCGGATGTTTGTACTACAGGGACAGTATTCTAACGAAGGTAACTTTACGTTTGAGAACCTCACCGCGGCCAAGAACAGACGACATCATTGGCGAAACGTCGCGGCCCTGCGACACCAGGTTCACGATACGCTAGCCCAAGATAAAAACAAGGAAGAAGATCCATCACTTGCTGTCATCGGCTTAGTTAAAGCCGCACTGGATGACAATCTCAATACGCCAGAAGCACTTCGCATTATTGACGAAGTCTTTTCTCACCTTGAAACTCACAGCCTAGATAAAATCGACGGAGATACGTTCCATGACCTTCTTGAGACTATTGATCAGCTACTTGGCCTACAGCTACTAGACTCAACACCTGACATCGATGACAAAACAAAGCAGCTCATCGTAAAACGCGAACGCGCCCGAGACGAGAAAAACTGGCAGCTCTCCGATGATCTCCGCGACCAGCTTGCAGCAAAAGCCGTTGCTGTTCGCGACACGCAAGAGGGCACCGTTTGGGAATATATGTAGCTCCTCGCAATCCCAAACTCTTCTCATCTAAATCCTTCGCTCATGCTAGATCACCTTGTGCTAGCAAGCGAACTACGCGACTACTATGAACAGATGGGCTTATTTTATACTATATAAATCCGTGCCTTTTCAATAGGTCAGCTGTCGATTGAGATAGTTTATAGCTCGATAGTCTCTCGAAAGGTATCCACTCGACCTTTGTCAAATCATCTTGAGCAACAACAAGAATATCCTTGGCGCATTTGGGAACATTGGTAACGTAGTCGAAGAACTTCATTTTAAAAGTTATGGCATGACCAGTGACAAGATCCTTCGTCCTATTTTCGCCTCTAAGTGTATCGTCGATAAGAATTGACTCGTACGACGATATATCAAAACCAGTCTCTTCCATAATTTCGCGATGAAGAGCTTCCACATCTGTTTCGTTGGTATTTACACCGCCACCCGGGATAACCCAACAATCAGAATACTTGTCACCCCGTCCAGGGCTCTTATAACCTAGCAGGAGATGCTTGTCAACCGAAATAAGTAACGACCCTACGATTCTTCGTTCAACGACTTTCATATGTCACTTATAGTATGTTCCGAACGATCATACTGTCAATGACAGAGTCTGTAGTTTTATGAGAGTTTCTATGCAAACACGTAACTGTTAGATCCTCAGATTTTTTATACAAAGAATTTTCTTGGTAAATTATAAATATGTGCTACTATACGTATATCTGCATAATCGCACAATCGATAATCATCGATCGGGTGCTAGTTTGTGGCTAAGAATTATCATAGGAGGGAAGTTTTATGGAAACGAGTGGCAAACAGATGGAAGAGCTGACCAGAGGCATCTTAACTGCAATTGGCGAAGATATTGAACGCGAAGGCTTGGTCGATACCCCAAAAAGGTACACAAAATTTTTGAGAGAATTTCTAGAAAAAAAAGAATTTAACGTCACTACTTTTGAAAACGAAGGCTACGATGAGATGATTATTCAAACGGGAATCCCATTCTATAGTATGTGCGAACATCATATGGTTCCTTTTTTTGGCGAGGCTACAATCGCCTATATTCCTGATGAAAAAATTGTTGGATTATCGAAGCTATCGCGGATTTTGACTCACTTTAGTAAGAACCTTCAAAATCAAGAACGGATCACGAAGCAAGTTGCAGAATTTTTAGATGAGAGATTACAGCCCAAAGGCGTTGCCGTTTCTCTAACTGCAAGACATATGTGCATGGAAATGCGAGGAGTTGAAAAAGTGGGCATTTATACAACTACTAGTCATGTTAGTGGCACATTCCGCAACAACATGAGGACAAAAAACGAATTTTTATCTTACTTAAGAAAGTAGGAGTCTTATGGAGCACCCTAATCTACATAGTGACACGGATCTAGCCAGGGATCGAAGTGAGAGCCTACCCGAGCGAGATCGATACCAGCCAGTACACGATTTTATAGCAACCAACGATGTTGTCCTGATGGGGATGACTGGCGTAGGAAAAACGACCTTTGTCAATCATCTACAACGAGTCACGCCCCTACGCTATGTATCATTAGGAGAGATAACGCGAAGCGCTATAAGCCATCAAAAAGATGAAAAAGTTCGTTCCTTAATGGAGAGAGGAGGCGTGTGGCCCCTAGAGACTATTCAGGGTTCTATAATACCCTACATTACACAACCCAGCCCATACATTCTTGACGGGGTACCTAAACACACCGAAGAGGCGCAATGGCTTGCTTCACACATAGAAAGGCGCTCTCATGAAAGTAGCGCGATTGTACTTACCGCCTCTGAAGAGATAGTGAGGCGAAGAATAGCAGAGGACAACGAGCGTTCCGCGCGACCCGAAACAGTTGAGCAGATCGAGGATAGAATCCGAGTCTTTAATACGCGTCATGGCGCTATAATGCATATACTACATTACGTGCTAGCACGCACCATCGTACTAGACACGTCAGACATGAGCCCTATCGATACAGTAAATAAACTTAATGAGGTAGTATGAAGCCATGGGTAAAGAATTCAAAGAAAAATCTCGATACTGGATTGATTATCCCGAAGTTCACATGCACGCACGATTACTTTTTGACAGCATACAGCAAGAAACACCTGGTGGAGCAATCCTCGTGGCTGTTGGAAGGGGTGGGTGGATACCCACGCGCTTAGTGGGAGCGTCATTTGAAGAAGCGAGCCTTCCGTTTGCTTCGTTCAGCATTAGTGCCACATATCAAGATCTGGGAACCCCAAATGAGTACGTCGACATCGTACAAGGTCTAGACGGTAAATCAATTAATAGCATCAAACAATTGCTAAATCAAGGATTGAGTCTTTGGATAATTGATGGTCCATACCACACGGGCAGGGCCGTTGCGACAGTTCAGAAATATCTCGCGACCAGATTGAAGAGTATGCATCTGACGTCGAAAATACACATAGGTGTTTTAGAATGGATGCGCTACCCTACGCCCAAGGACTGCCCTTGGAGGATAGCATCTGTTATCAAACCTGACGGATTTGGAGTCCGTATCAACTTCGATGAGAAGCCTTACGTGGAGTATCCTTGGGAGTATAGTGCAATATCAGAATTTCATAGAAACAATGAAGGATTATTATGATTATACTGGCTTCGAACTCATGGTTAAGAAAAACGATTCTGGAGGCCTCAGGTTTACCATTCGAGATTCACGTAAGGAGTGTCGATGAACGGGATATAGAAGCATCACATCAGGATAAAAGCGACGAACAGATCGCTACAATATTAGCAAGGACAAAATCAGAAGCCGTTTGGAGCGGACATCAAAATGATCTAGTTATTGCCGCCGATACCCTCACCTTATTACCCGATGGTCGTCGGCTTCACAAGCCAAGCTCAGCCAAGGAGGCCATTGAGCTATGCTTGCTTCAATCTGGAAAAACAATCCGAGCAATGACAGGTGTCGCGATGACATATCGCGGAAAAACAATAACGAATGTATGCGCTACTTCAATTAGTTATATCGATTTTGACGAAAAGACCATCAGAAAGCTTCTAGAAGGCAACGACTTTACCATTCGTAATGCTGGTCTTGGCTTTTTCTTAGACGCACCAGGCTTTACCCTTGTTGAAAGTTTCGAGGGATCATATACGGGAGCGATGGGGCTTCCTATGGAAATCGTCAGAAAAAACTTAAGACTTTTAGATTACAGAGCGTAGAATGGTTTCTTCAAATATACTCGTCATCGGTGGAGGATCAAAGATTGCTAAGCGATTTCTTACGCAATTAGAGAGTGATGGATGTACTGTATATAAAACATTTCGCCATGCCAATCAAGACGCTCATACATTTTCAGTAGACCTAAGCAATAAGGATAGTCTACGTACTTTTACTAAAGAGGTTTCGGGCATTGCATTCGATAGTGTCGTATTTTTCTCTTCAACATACACTTCCGACGCCGTGGGTCTTAATGAACTTTTAGATCAATATTGCAAAGATTTTCAATGCAACGCTTTGTCACTCGCGTACATATGCAAAAATATTAGATTGAACCCTTCTTCTCAAGTAATTGCATTCGGAGATTCGGGTATCTCTCATCCTAAAAGAGACTTCAGTTCATATTCATTGTCAAAGCTTGCGCTCGAAGATATAATAAAGATCCTAGCAGTCGAACTTGCACCCCATACAACCGTTAATGCCATACGACTCGGGCCAACGTTTAGCACCAACTCAAGTAGCACCGCTTATTACGATCGGTATCTCGTTCAAAAAACCATTGCCGAACCTATTGAAGGCCTTATCGTCCTACTCAATTTCATGATCAATAATAAACAACTGAATATGACAGGAAGCCTCATTGATTATGACGGTGGTGCTTACCTTTCGAGAAATACTGGACAGCAGGCATGAAGAATATAGACGATACATCAAGGCCCCGCACTCCCGATCGGCCGCAGCCAAAGTCTATTGCGTCACCCACCAATAACGTCCTTGAACTCCTGAGGGATGACCAATTAATCAAATTAATCCTGTCAAACAAGGCTACGCTTGCTATGATAAGGCCAAATATTGCGAATTCCATGAAAGCAGAGCTCATAGAAAGCAGTCCCGAAGAGACGCTAGAGCGTAACATCGTAGATTTAAACGTACTGCTAAAGTTCTCGTTCGTATTCGACCTTATCGCTATCGATGAATTCTACATAGGTAAAGCTAAACAGGACCAAAAAGAGCGTCCACCCGAAAAAGACTTGCATATGCCAAATCGATGGGCGGAATTTGTTGGTATTATGACGGCCGGTCCGACGATTGGCCTCGTTCTATCATCTGATAAAGTAGGAGCGACCGAGACTTGGAGGAAACAGGTTGGAAGCTGGAACATAGAACAAGCCGCAGATCCGAGCACCCTTAGGGGGAAGTTTGGGATACACAACTATAACAATTTACTGCATGGTAGTGATAATCCTTCTGAGGCGTGTCGAGAAATTAACATAATTGCTCAGTGCATTGATCGCAACCATACCGATTTTAGCAAATAATATAGATAACCCGCGTCGCTATGGTTGACTACATTCCTCATACAATTGGTTCACTTCTCAGCATATCGTATACTACAAGTAGGAGAAAAATGAATTATGAATGAACGTACGGCAAACGCCACAGTAATAATTGATGTCCCAGCCGCGAAGGTCTGGGAAGCACTGACGAAACCTGAACTAGTTAAGCAATACTTGTTCGGAGCAGAGGTTGTCTCCGACTGGAAGGTTGGCGGACAACTTAACTATCGGGGTGAGTGGGAAGGTAAGCAATATGAGGACAAGGGAACTATTCTTGAGATCAAGCCAAATGAACTTTTAAAAGCCACCTACTTTAGCCCTATGAGCGGTCGTGAAGACAAGCCTGAAAACTACAGTACACTTACATACACTCTGTCTGAGACAAACGGCCCAACAACCCTTACTATAAAACAAGAAAACAATATATCGAAGGAAGCCACTGAGCAGTCAGAGAAAAACTGGAACATGATTCTACAGGGCATAAAGAAGCTCCTAGAAAACTAGGAGTAGCAGCAAAATAAAGATAGGCCAAGCCTAATTACGTCCTGAATCTAAGATGTACGATAATGGCTGCAAGCACAAATCCTACAGAAACAATGAAGGTGCATAAAGGTATCCGAATATTGATACTTTCCCCTGCAATGGCCCTGGAAAAGCCAAAGTTATATGATAGATAAGTAATAAGAACCGAAAGAACAAGACAACTACCACTTATAATTTTCGATTGCAATTGAGTCATATACGTAGATTATCATAAAAAATAAACGGTCTTAGAATATACCCGTCTAGCTTTGCCCAACTAGAGCAATTACTCAGGATTATTAACCGTCCCATGCATGCCAACGTTATTACTATAATAACGATATGATACAAAAACTTCGTGCGAATGTCCTGTATGTTACCTTCATTACGAAGATGAAGAGATCGCTAAAGAGTGTGCCATCTACTGTCAGGAGCATATGGAATGTAGTCTGGAGATTACCAAACAATCAATCGAACGCAAGAATGCAGCGAAAGTCTCTACGCACATCGAACCTAAGTCTAAATAGCCAAGAAACATCGAGAAAACACTCAAACGAAGACGTTTTTATCTCTCACGACCTTTACACCATAAAAACCCGAAGGTATCTTGCTTAACTTGATTCAAAACTTGTTATAATCGATATAATATGATTTAATAATTATTGAGTCCACCACTTCACAGTTGGTGATACTATCATAGAATTAGGACGGTAGAGATGTCTTCCATACTTGACGCGTTCTTGAAGCGCTCGCGTCGCAAGGCGATGCAGACCCCTGAGTTCATGTCACTTCTGCCCACCGCAATCACGGACTACGCTGCAACCCGCAGCGACGAGGACTGGCAAGGCATCGTCGACTTCCTTAAAATCACAGGCGTTCTGCCAAAGAACGCAACTGTCGCGTCCACTGGCACTTACCGTGCCGAAGTGGACGCGCTGCTCGACTCTAAGCAGTCCTGAGATAGTGCGACACGGAGTGACAACCACTCCGTGTCGCACGTGCCGTCCTAATTCTATAAAAAACAATCTGATCCTGATGTCTATCGGGTTCTTTTTATTTCTAGTCAAGCAGCGCCACTAAGTTCTGAACCGTCTTAGGCGCCGAAGCATCTCCGCTAGTAAGCAGAGAAAGAGCCGCAGCAATGCCCGAGCTGACAAACGGTCTAAACTGGATGTATGCTTCCGCGTATGCCCAGAACAACCTGCCTGGTAGCTCGGGGCTTTTTAAATTTGTCCATGCGACAGTATACGTATTTGGAATCTTGCCCTGCATACGTTCGTATTCTTCGCTCTGCTCCATAATATGTGGTTCTCCTGTAAGAATCGAACAGAGGAAATAATTATGTCGTGATTCATCTGATAGAACATCCTGAGTCGCCAGAAAACTATCAATCCGCACGGTCAGCCCTAGTTCTTCTTTTAGCTCACGAACGACAGCTTGTTGTGGTGTTTCGCCCGGTTCTAGCCCGCCACCCGGTATAGAGAGCCAGTCATCGATACCTCCTTCAACATTCTGTCTGGTTCGTCGTATTAATAGAAGTAAGCCATCATGAATAATTACTCCACGTGCTGTTTCTCGAATAGGCTGATGCATGCCTCTATTCTACCACGCCTAACAGATAGAATTCTTTTTACCTTTAATACAATGTACATAAAAACTGTTGACCATTGCACTACAGTATGACTAATAGAATGCTTCATAATGGATGGCAGATGAAATGGGCATCACGCTATAATTCAAAATCACGCGGTTTCACAATCGTCGAGCTTTTAATTGTTATCGTCGTCATTGCCATACTTGCAGCGATCGTCATCGTGGCCTACAACGGCGTCCAGAACCGTGCAAAAGATGCAGCGCTCAATGACGAAATCCAAAAATTACAAAGTGCAGTCGAACTGTACAATACCGACAATAGTACCTACCCCAAGTCAGCTACCTGGGGACAGATGGGACTGGCAGATTCGACAGGTGTTTGGCCTATCCAAAATATGGCAGCTGATGGCGTAAAGGCGAAGCTCCTGATATCGCCATACGACACATCAGGGGCTGCAAACTCAATTGAGGAGGAGGCCGCCTGGACTCAGTCTGGACATGCACAAAATGGCAAGATCGGTTGGGTCTCCATAATCGACCCAGCACTCGATGCCTCTGCTGGACACTGGACATGCTTCAATCCTGGTGAGGTCTGTGTTGGCTACCGTTTCTGGTGGCGAACAAGCGATGGGACACTTCACACGGTTGCAGGCGGTCAAAATCAACCATCACCATAATATATGTGATTGTGGTGGTTTGGTGGCTCTGGGGGGTATAACGGGAGCGGTCACAGCCGTACGGTCCATAGCAATAAGTACTTTTGAGACGTCGGTATCGGTATTGACTATACGAAAAATATCATCATCATCGGTCAAAGAGATGGTAAAATTGAGCGTATGGTACGGTATGCTTAAGTAATGAATTCTCTACAATCAGTGATAGCTTATTGGCGCGACTGCATTAAATCCGAAGGTGCGCTCGATCAGAGCTTCGGCATTAAAAATGGCTCATTCGCCATAAAAGATCGGGTCCGCGCACGATTATTCGAAGGGAAATTTGATCCTTTTATTTTTAGTCCTAGCAATACAGATTACTTTTTAGAAAAAGGGAAGACCGCTGAACTTCTCATTCAATCTCAGTCTAAGGGTCAAGACGTCTTCTTTGGATATCCTCTGTTAATGTTTTACGATGCTAGTAGAAAAGAAAATCGAGTTGCTCCTCTTTTTATCATACGACTTGAGGTAGTCACACAATCTAACGGCGCTACTCTTTCACGTGCCGAAGCAATACCGTCTCTTGGAAGTGCTGCGTTTGAGAAATTAGGCCTTAATCAAGACGAGATAGTAGCACTCAATACGGAGATTAAGGCCGTCTTTGAGGCAAACAAGACTTCAAAACTTGATACCGTTTTGTATCTATTAGAGAAAGAAACCCATTTGAACCTTATAGAGGGAATACACCCGCAAGCGCTCTCACCAGTCTCAACCATACACCCATACGACGGAACCGTTGTTTACAACAAAGCCATAGTCTATGCAAGTGATGCCACAGTCTACAATCTCCACGTTCTTAACGATCTCGAAAAACTTGCAACCAAAGAAGATTTAGACACAAGTTCACTAAAATATATTGATAATCTAAGCTCCAGTAGTTACGAAAGTATAACGCCCACACTCCCTTTTCTATATGATGAGTATCAATTACGAGCCATCCAACACATTCTCGGTAGCGATCACACCGTCGTAACGGGACCACCCGGTACCGGAAAAAGCCAATTCATCGCCAATTTAATTATTAATTTGTTTCTGCAAAATAAAAAGGTACTCTTCGTAAGTCATACGGGCGAAGCAGTTCGAGTGGTCAACGAGCGTATCAATAACGATTTTGCTAACCTCATAATGCAGACCGGTAAAAAAGATGTCCGACAAGACTTGGGCCGCCGACTTGAAGCGATGGTGGCACGGTATAACGACCAACAGGCGTCACTTGCCGAAGATCTTCCATTTAAACCGATTGAGAAGAAGTGGAAACAGATCAAAAGAGAAGGTAACTACATCAAGCGCACTAGTTCTTACTATAAGGGACTCGAGTGGTTGTTAACGCAACAAGACCAGCTAGGTTCGTACCCGAAAACAATACGACTTTTAGGCAAATACAGCCTCGATATACCCACTCAACTAATTAGCTCCCTCTTGCGTCGTCGTCGATCTGGCCACGAGGTAATGAAAAAAGTTGACAAACTTAAAATGCAGCACGTAGACATGAGTCAGAAATATGTTAAGGCAAACTATTTAAAATTAATCCTTGGAAATGGTCTCTACGGAGATCTTGTTGCTTATGTAGACGCAATACAAAATAAAAAGTTTATATACGGACATAAGCAAGACGATAGTGAAAAATATATTCATACCGCGTTAAGTGCAATGAACATATGGTCTTGTACGCTGAAATCACTTGCGGCAACCTTTCCCCTTCAGCCAAATATATTTGACTACGTAATATTCGATGAGGCGTCGCAGATCGATCTTTCCTCGGCAGCACCTGCGCTATATCGAGCGAAGCGAGCGGTAATTGTAGGGGATGAAAACCAGCTTAGTCACATCGCACGTATCACGCCAACTCTCGAAGAAGAGCTCGCCAAGAAACATCAGATGAATAGCCAGCGTTTTTATCCTGCACTCGTACGGTACACGGACACATCTTTATTTAGTTCTGCAAAAAAAGCACTTAAGGAACCTGAACAGGAGCTAAAGAATCACTACCGGTCAAATGCACTTATAGCAAACTTATTCAGTAGTGTTTTTTATGGCGGCAAACTAAAGATTCGCGAGCCCGAGATGACTCTACCTGAGGATATCGCTCCCGGGGTATACTGGGTTGACGTTGAAGGAGCTACATACAAACATAAGACAGGTAGCAAATATAATCGCCGTGAGGTATCCTACATTCTTGAGATCATAGAACGGCTATTGCCCGTTGCCAACGAGCAAGGTCTAACTATCGGTATAGCAACACCATACTCCAAGCAACGGGATATCATTGTCGAAGAGTTAGCAAAAAGATTTTCCGTAGAAGAATTACGCAACGTTCGTACGCTTACTGTTCATAAATTCCAGGGTTCTGAAGTTGATATACTTCTCTTTTCAGTGGTAGTCGCCAAAGATGGAGATGGAGGATCTGACTTTTGGTATGTCAAGAATAAACAAATTCTGAACGTGGCCATATCAAGAGCAAAGCAGCTCTTGCTTATTGTAGGCGACAATAAATTCGCATTAAAAAGTAGTTCAAAATTGAAGGACATTGCCGAGTACTGCAGTCATGTCAGCGACAGTGATCACAAGAACACTCCCAATCGTCCAATGAATATCTTTGAGAAACAGTTATTACATCTACTCAAAAATACAGTCCCTACAGAATTTACCATTGAACCTCAATACGTAGTCGACGGTCGTTTCACGGTAGACTTCGCAATTATTAATGACATTAAAAAAGTTGCGATAGAATTGGATGGTAGTCAACATGAAATCGTAGGAGGTCTGCCTGTATTTGAAGATACTCGAAGAGATGCATATCTCAACAAGAATAGCTGGGACGTTTTAAGGGTACCCGTACATAAGCTTATCTCGGATCCGCGAGAGATAGAACTAAACGTCTTGCAAACCCTTTCTTAACACAGAGCTCTGAGAGGAGTACAGCCACAACATGGGAGCCTTCGAATGCGTATACCTATACTAAAAAGTGTTTCAAGGGCTCTTGTGATATCATAAGATTACTGTTCGTACGAGCATGGAGGTGGGGGATATGTCCCTCAAGGGTCGTCGTAAGCGGCAGCACAACAAGCCTGGATCTCACGTCGACAAGTACCTCGGACTGGCCGAAAAGTCACGTCAGGCCAATGCAGCCGACCAAACCCGCTGGGAGCGAAAGGCGGCAGAGGCCGCCCAAACCCCGACGGGAGAAGCCGAACCGACTGAGACTACTACGTAGGAGGCGAGACTCATCGTGGCACAGCCACACCTGCAGTACGAACATACCCCGCTAGGCGTAAGCCAGGCGGGGTATCGTTCTTTTCAGGTTACTCCGATTCGATGCGGAGCTTATTAACTAGCTTATTAAGCGGCCGTTCGCTTCTTTGGCGATTCTTCTTGGCACGTTCCAAATAATCTTCCAGAAGCACTTTGACACAACCCGCGATTGGGATGGAAATAATACCACCGGCAAGCCCAAATACATACAAACCAATCGTGACAGAGCCTAATACCGTAAGAGCGGAAAGTTCTAGCTTACGCGACTGGATAGTTGGTGAAATGAAATTATTTTCGATCTGTTGATAGACGATGAAGTATACAGCAAAGATAATTCCAGCCGTTAGATTATTAAATATAAGCAGTAGTGCCACGATAATACCGCCGATTGTTGCACCAAACATAGGGATAAGAGACAACGTAAAGGCGATGGCAACTGTCGGAAGCGCAAGGTTGCTTGGAACGGATGGAATAAACAAACTTAAGATAAATACCATAAGTCCAGCAAGAGTCGCGCCAATGCCTGAGACCGTTAGCTGACCAGTGACATAGCCTGTTACGACTGTATACATGCGGTGAACGAGCTGACGATGGTGCTTCATACGCTCTTCATCGTTATAGACACCCCAAATACGCTCAAGCCACATTGGGCCCTCTACGAGCATTAAGAACGAAAGCACAAGTACAAGTACTGCTGAGGCAAGCGTAGAAGCAACAGACCCTAGACCAAGCACTACATTACGTCCAGCATCAGAAGTCCAGGCAGAAGCACTATGCTTTAGAGATGCAACTATACTATCGACTTGTGGCTGTAGGTTATAGCGTGCGACGAAATCACTTAGCCCATGCCACTGCGAAGTTGCACCATCGATAAGACTCGGCACTGTTTGACTAAATTTAACTGTTTGCTGCACGATAGGTGGAACGATCAAAAAGGCAAACACAGCCAGAATAGCTACAACTAATATATAAGCTACAGCCGTACCTGCAACACGACTTTTACCAGGCAAGTACCTTGCAAGATATGTTACCGGTGCGTTAAGGGCCATTGCAAGGAAGAAGGCAATTCCAAGCAAGATGAGAGCCGTCCGTGCACTATAGATGGCAAGAATTGCAAATGCAAATCCAATTACTACCAACCAAAAGCGCACAAATGTTTTCGTGTCGATCTCTATTCTTGTTCTCATAATGGCGTTATTATAGCATCTTTCTTAAATCTACGTTTACTTCACTAAGCTAGCGCTTTCAGCTCGAGTCGTCAGTGCGAGTCGCGCATCGCTAGTTATAAGTGCTTCATTGAGAGTGTCGTTTTTGACCGCAGCCACGATGCCATCAATAAGAATATTCGGATCGATGCGAGTAGTGGTATCAAAAACATAGAGCAACATTGTGTTGCCAGCATTTAACGCTGCAACAGCATTCTGCACAGGGTCTTGATAGATAGACTCACCCGAATTCTGCAGCATACCCATAGCGTCGGTAACTATCAGACCCTTGAATCCAAGTTCATTTCGTAGAATGTCGTGCCACTTCTTAGACAAGCTTGCTGGCTGATCATCGACGGTTGCGTAACGGAGATGACCGACCATCACAACATCTGCACCAGCCGCAATTCCAGCTGCAAATGGTATTTTATCTTTCATCTGCCAGTCGGTGTACGACACGTTGATCGTAGGAATTATAATGTGAGAATTATCGATTGTTTCACCGTGGCCAGGGAAATGCTTAAGCGTAGAGAGTGTTTTACCTTTTGATCCCTCCACAGCCGCAGCCACATGGTCTGCAGCTACTTCAGGCGTTATACCAAGAGTGCGCTCATAAATAAAAGAGTTTGGATTACTCGTAACATCCGCGATAATACCGAAGTTGAGAGTGATACCCACCGACTGTACCATTGTCGATCGCTCATCAAATGCAGTTTGTACGTTAGCAGATGTTTTATTCTTAAGATTAAGTCCGCTTGGAAACATATCACCCGGTAGGCGCTTAACTGTTCCGCCCTCTTCATCAGTTGTTACCAGCCGTGGAAACTGCACATCACCTCCACGTAGAGCGGCCGTTTCCGCTTTAAGTTGCGTATCTGTCGCGGGAATGTTCTCGCCCATTAAAATAGCTCCGCCGAGTTTGTTAGTGTCCGCATATTGCCCAAGTAGGCCAGCGTCAGTTCCTGATACGTTCGTTATAAGAAGGCTTGCCACTTTATCACGAAGTGACATTTGCGAGAGACGCATGTCAACAAGAGAGGGCGGAGTGGGTTGAGGCTGTTTTGTGCCCTGCACAACCGAAGGGTTAGGTTTTTGTTCAGTTTGGTGACCATACCAATACCATAAAGACGTAGCTGCAAGCAGGACAAGAACACTCATAATTATCCATGCTCGTCTCATATATACTTAGTATACCCTTATAATCTCACCATAAAAGCATGATTTGCTATACTAATGATAAATACCAAGGAGGGAATTTATGCATCAACCACTCACGATAGCTGTTCTAGCCGGCACCACCCGTAAACAGCGCCGATCAATCCACGCAGCACACTTTGTAGCTGAATTTGGTCGCCAACTAGAAGGCATTGAAATCATATTCGTTGATCCAACCGAACTCCATCTTGAAGGTGACGGCAACGACCCCGAGGGCAAAGATCCTCGCTATACAGAGATAACGAAAAAAGCCGATGCATTTTTTGTGGTAACACCAGAATATAATCACAGTTTTCCAGGTAGTCTCAAGCGTATGCTCGACAGCGAGCTCGCTAATTACAACCACAAACCTGTCGCATTTGCAGGTGTAAGCGACGGAAACTGGGGAGGCACGCGAGCCGTTGAGTCTCTTGTGCCTGCCGTTCGCGAGACGGGACTTGTTGTTATGAGCTGGGATGTGTACTTTCCTTATGTGCAAAACATTTTTAATGAGACGACGGGTGAGATCCAACCTGATTTTTCGGAGCGCTACAAAACTTCACTGGGAAAACTATACAAAGAACTCATTTGGTTTGCCGACATGTTAAAAACAGCACGCGAAAAAAAGGAGGCGTAATGGCAACATTCTCATTCGATATTGTTTCTGAGTACGATAAAGCGGAGATGAATAACGTTTTTGCCGGCACCGAACGTGAGATAGCAACACGATATGATTTTAAGGGTACGCCTGCTACAATTGAGTGGCTTGGCGATAAAACAGGGTTTAAAGTCATAGGCGCAAACCAATGGCAATGCGATACGATCCTTGATATTATCCGCAAGAAACTAGCCGCTCGTGAACACAGCGCTAAGGTTCTCGACCTATCTAAAACACCTGTCGAGAGTAATCTCAAAACGACCTGGGAAATTCCATTCAAACAAGGGCTCTCACAGGAAAATGCCAAAGCGATTGCTAAGCAATTGCGTGAAGAGGTGCCAAAGGTAAAATCTCAAATACAGGGTGACGCAGTGCGCGTAACTAGCAGCAGTAAAGATGAACTGCAAAAAGTCATGTCGTTATTGCGAGGTGGCGATTACGACTTCCCACTGCAATTTATTAATTACCGCTAGCGTGATAAAATGAGAAGCATGAAAAGTAATCCGGTTCTTGTTAGTATTGACCATTTTCGTATGAATTTTGGTAAAACCACCGTTATTAAAGATTTATCGTTCAATGTTCGAAAAGGTGAAACATTTGGCTTTTTAGGTAGTAATGGGTCTGGTAAGACAACTACTATTCGAGCTTTGCTTGGTATTTATTTACCGACCGACGGCATACTAACAATCAATGGAGCACCTTATACAGTAGACGGTGATGTTAAGCTTGGCTATCTTCCCGAGGAGCGCGGACTCTACAAAAAAGAAAGGGTCCTCGATACAATGACCTACTTTGGACGATTGAAGGGTTTGTCACATAGCGCGGCAGAGCAATGGTCGCTAACCTACCTGAAAAGAGTTGAACTCCTCGACAAAGCTACGACTCGTCTTGATAAGCTTTCTGGCGGACAGCAACAGAAAGTACAACTCGGCATCGCGGTTATGAACGAACCGGATCTACTTATTTTGGACGAGCCAACTAAAGGCCTCGATCCTGTAAACCGACGCCTTCTGATGAGCATCGTTGAGGAGCATCAACAAAAAGGCGCGACCGTTATTTTTGTTACTCACCAAATGGAAGAAGTTGAACGACTTTGCGACCGTATTTTGCTACTAAAAGACGGTGAAAGCAGACTCTACGGCACGATCGATGAAGTAAAGGAACAATTTGGCGGTAAAATACTCGAGATCGTATCCGATCAAACGGTACCTGCTAATGACAAGCTCTACACCATTCAGCGTAAAGAAGGTAAGGTAACGACTCTAGAGCCGAAAGGTGATCTCCTTGCTATTCAGCGATCACTTACCACAGCGGGAGTAGCTTGTGTTCGCTTTGAACTTAAGCGCCCATCGCTGGATGACATTTTTGTAGATATTTACGGAGCAGCCGCAAAAGAGGAGGGCTACCATGCATAATTTAGGCACTGTCGTTCGATTTGAAATTGCACGAACACTTAAGAAACGAAGCTTTTGGATGGCTGCTCTCGCCATGCCTGTTATCTTGGGTGTTATTGGCGCAGTCGTTTATTTTTCTAATAAGGCAAGCGACACTCAAAGCAAGAGCCTTGCTGACGAGCATTATACTGTCGGAGTGACAGACAACTCACATCTTATTGCTCCGGGTTTCCTAAAGTCGATAGGAGCCGTCTCATTTACAACTCAAACCCAAGGTGAGCAAGCTGTTAAGTCAGGCGCGATCGATGCATACTTCTACTACCCAGCTAACGTGAATAAAGAAACGGTGCAAATCTATGGCAAGGAAGTAGGCATCTTTGATGATAGTCGCTATCAAAGCCTTGCAACCCTCTTGCTAACACAGTCGGTTGCGGCTAAAGCCGACCCTAGCCTGGTTGCCATTCTACAGAACCACGTCAACTATAACGCAACTACCTACACTAACGGTCAACAAGATAAAGGCTTTTTGAAGCTTATTGCTCCAGGATTGTTCTTGGTATTGTTTTACTTTATGATTGCCACGTTCGGTAATCAAATTCTTACCAGTATTACTGAAGAAAAAGAGAACCGTGTCATTGAGATGATTCTTGCAACCATTAAGCCAACGACACTTCTTGTAGGTAAATTACTGTCATTAATTGTTCTGGCGCTTATTCAGATGGTGGTTATTTTAGTACCAGTCATCGCAGGCTATTTTACATTTAAAAATCAGCTCGCACTTCCAAGCTTCGATCTCTCGACCATTCCGCTTGATCCGCTTGCAATCACATTAGGAGCGGTCATTTTTATTGTCAGCTACCTTATGTATACCGGTATCTTAATGACACTCGGTGCGGCGATGCCAACTGCTAAAGAGGCTGGCGGATTCTTTGGCGCAGTCATGGCATTAACATTCGGGCCACTATACGCCGCGCCATTATTCGTAACCGCGCCGGATTCCCTCATCGTACAGATACTCAGCTACTTTCCACTTACCGCGCCTATTCCACTTCTTCTAAGAAACGCCGTTGGCAATTTGCAGCTCGTCCCTGCGCTTATATCAATCGCCATTCTAATCGCGACTACCATTCTAGCCATAAGTATTGGCGTAAGAATCTTCCGTTTTGGTGCACTTGAATACAGTCGCAAACTCAGCGTAAGAGAAATATTTGGTCGAAAAGCTTAGACTATGACAGCGTAGCTATTAGCGCGACGAGCACTAGGCATACCACAGCTAAAACTGCCACTGCAAAGGTCATCTTATTCGGCTCAAAATCAACCTTTTTTACCGCTTTTTTGGTTGGCTTTTTGATTGGTTGTTTCGTCATGTTTTCAGTGTAGCCCACCAAAACCATAAGTACAATGATTGTTTGACTATAACTGCTAGACAATGTATAGTATTAATTATGGAAACGGCAACAAAACCCGTTGGTTGCGTTCAAGCAGCAACAGATATACTTGGCGACAAATGGACACCACTTCTTTTGCGATACTTTTTAAACGAAGAAACGGTACGATTTTGCCAGCTGCAAGATCTGACCGGTGGTATTAACCCTCGCACACTTTCTGCTCGACTTACATCACTAGAGCAAGCAGAAATCATTGAAAAACTTCCTGCAAGTGGTTCGCGTTGTGATTACAAGCTGACCGAAAAAGGGCAAGGATTACTCCCAATCTTGCACAGTATGGAAGAGTGGGGTGAGAAATACGCTCCCACCAGTCTTTAAGTTTAGCCTCAGACAGTCTTGATACTATACGATGTGATATGAGAATTTTATTGATTGAAGATGAACATAAAATTGCTCGAGCACTCAAAAAGGCTCTAGAGCAAGAGAGCTACGCTGTTGACGTGGCTTATGATGGCGACGACGGCTATGCAATGGCTACAACCGAACCATATGACGTTGCAATTATTGATCGTATGTTACCTGGTCAGTACGATGGCCTCGCTATTGTAAAAGCCATGCGAACCACAAAAATTCACACACCTGTACTACTCTTAACGGCTATCAGCGGAGTAAAAGACCGCGCCGAGGGCCTCGATAGTGGCGCTGATGATTACATGATAAAACCATTTGCCCTCGAAGAACTTCTTGCCCGAGTGCGTGCGCTACTTCGTCGTCCAAAAGAACAGCAATCGACTATCCTTGAGGCTGGCGATCTAACCCTTAATACCGTTACATACGAAGTTAAGCGCGAAGACCAGACAATCCAGCTAACCGGTAAAGAGTTCGCTCTTTTGGAATATCTTTTGCGAAACCAGGGGCGACCGTTACCTAAAGAGCTTATTATTGCTCACGTCTGGGATTACGACGCCGATATTCTACCAAATACTGTTGAAGTCTATATTAAATACCTCCGTGCAAAAATCGACCAACCATTTGCCACCCAGCTTATTCATACCGTCCGAGGTTTTGGTTATAAATTACAGGCGGCAAGCTAGCAGTGTTTAAATCCGCCACTCTTAAACTTACAAGCTGGTATTTAGCTATTCTTATAGCAATCAGCTTGTTATTTAGTGTGGTGATTTATTCTATCGCCTCAAATGAAGTAGGCGCACGTATTAACGATGTTCAAAACTCTCCAAGATTTAGTTATGTCGTCAACCATACAATGCTCGACAATTTTAGGGACGTACAAGTACGGCAGGCGAATGCAAGCCTCATAACCTCACTTGTTGTTACTAATATCTGTATCTGGATTGCCGGAGGTATAGGTAGCTACTATTTAGCCAGGCGAACCCTAACTCCCATTGAAGAGGCTCACGAAGCCCAATCTCGCTTTACAAGCGACGCCAGTCACGAACTCCGCACGCCACTTGCTAGTATGAAGACCGAGATCGAGGTTGCGCTACGTGACCCAGCACTTAAAAAAGAGGAGATGCGGGAACTGCTTGAAAGCAACCTTGAAGAGGTAAATAAGCTCACCAACCTCTCGCACATGCTCTTACAGCTTTCACGACTTGATCATGACAATATCGAACAGGGGAAAGTTATTCTTCCTATGGCCATTCAGCCGATTGTCGAAAGACTCAGTAAAAAGGACGGTAACCGCATAGAGTTTACGAGTGGCAAATCACGTCCTGTCATAGCGTCATCCACCCATGTTGATGAACTACTGACGATTCTGCTCGACAACGCACTCAAGTACAGTCCTGAAGGCTCTAAGGTCATCGTTACTCTTCTTAACCAAAAAGACACTGCTGGTTTTTCAGTTAGTAATGAAGGTGAGGGCATTCCTGCCAATATACTGCCTCATATTTTTGATCGTTTTTATCGTGCTGATCAGTCACGCACAAGTGGTGAGAAAAAAGGCTACGGCCTTGGACTTGCTTTAGCAAAAAAGATCGTTGAACTTAATAAAGGTGAGCTGGCGGTTAGTAGCGCACCTGAACAGGTGACTACCTTCCGCGTCTTACTGCCAATCTTCAGCTCTGATAAAGCAAAAAATCAGAAATAGCTGATATTCTCGAAACGTAAATCTAATTAAGGAGACGTCATGAACGTACTAACCCGGGGAATGCGCAATGCCTTACGTAGCCCCATACGATCCGGAGCGATCCTCATAATGCTCGCTATCAGCATTAGTCTGATCTTAGCAATGATGGTCGCCCGAACTAGCGTCAACAACAAGGTGGCTGAGGTAAAGGCCTCGACCGCAACTCAGGTAACCATCAACCCAGCTGGCATTAGTGGAGGAATGGGTGGCGGCGATCCACTTACGGCCGACCAAATAAAAACCATAGCTTCAACGGCACATGTTAAAAGTGTCGCTTCAACGCTCACGGATCAACTGGGTACAAGCGACACCAACCTAACGCCATCACTCGAACTTGGTAGCTTTGGTAAGCGCATGATGAGGTTTGAATCTGCGGATGGCAGCTCAGGTGCTTCTACGAACGTCGGCGGTGGTGCTAATGACACAAGCCGTCCAGCACCAACGCCACGTACAACCGTAACAGGTACAAGCGATCCTGCCTCTATCGTTGCTACTGATAAGATTACTAGTGGTGCAACCATAGACGGCTCAAGTAGCGATCTTATTGCACTTGTCGGTACGACGCTTGCACAAAAGAACAGTCTTTCTGCTGGCAGCACCTTTACCGCCTATGGCAAAACGATCACCGTTAAAGGTATCTTTACGAGTGACAACAAATTCGAAAACAACGGCATCATCATGCCTATCGCAACTTTACAGACCCTCACAAACCAACCAGGAAGTGTCACGAATGTGACGGCAACAATCGACAGTAGCGACAACGTTGCTTCTGCAGTTACAGCTCTTAAGGCTTCACTGGGAGATAAGGCAGATATCACGAGCCAACAGCAACAGGCGGAGAACAGCCTTCAACCACTCGAGAGCATTGCGAGCCTCGCGCTTGTAGGTGTGATCGGTGCCAGCGTTGCAGCAGCTGCCATCATCCTTCTTTCGATGATTATGATCGTGCGTGAACGTCGTCGTGAAATCGGTGTGATTAAAGCGATCGGTGGTACGAACGCAAAAGTAATTGTTCAGTTCGTCACCGAAGCCCTTACGCTCACGATCCTAGGTGGTATCCTCGGCCTTGGGATAGGTGTTATGACCAGCGGTCCCTTAACTCAATCACTCGTCTCGAGCTCAACAAACTCAAATAACCCACAAACTGTTACTTCGACAGGTGGTGGTGCAAGGCGCATGTCATTCGGTGGTGGTTTTGGCGCCATAAGCAGCCAGCTTGGTAGTAATGTCAAAGATGTTACCAGTACATTAACCCCACAGATTTTGGCTGAAAGCGTTGGCATCATTATCTTGATTGCCATCGTTGGTAGCGCCGTTCCGGCCTGGGCTATCGCACGCGTTCGCCCCGCAGAAGTACTAAGGACGGAATAAGGAGAATCTTATGTTAGCAGTAAAAAATTTGACGAAGACATTCAATGCCGCACATGGTGAAGTATACGCCCTAAACGATGTAAGCTTTCGGGTGGAGACGGGTGAGTTCGCATCTATTATCGGAAAAAGTGGTAGTGGCAAGTCGACACTGTTAAGCCTTCTTGGAGCACTCGACACGCCAACTGATGGCAATATCATGGTAGACGATATCGATATCGCTAAACTGTCACCGAGCAAACAGACACAGTACCGTGCTCGTAAGATAGGTTTTGTATTTCAGCACTACAACTTAATCCCAAACCTTAGCGCACTCGAAAACGTCATGTTAGCGCTCGAGTTTGGTGGTGTAAAGGCTATTCACGAACGACGCGAACGAGCAGGGAAGTTACTTGAAGAGGTCGGGATAAGCGCTGACGAGCAGCTTCGTAAACCAGCGCGCCTCAGCGGGGGTCAGCAACAACGTGTTTCAATTGCTCGAGCACTTGCCAACAATCCGGCTGTTATTTTAGCCGATGAGCCAACCGGTAACCTAGACAGTGAGACGGGCAAAAAGATCTTCGACCTCCTCCACAGTCTGTCCCGCACACAGAACACAACTATCTTGGCTGTCACACACGACCTCGATATTGCCGGGAAGACCGATCGCACCTTTACCCTTAAAGATGGCAAAATCGTTCCTTCTAAGCTTAAGAAGTAACGTCGTGCTTTTAGCAACATGGCCCAATTTTAAGAATGGCCTCAGGTTTGGCTGACATACTGGAACTTGTAGCGGATAACGATCAAAAGCATTCGCTAATACAAAAAGGAGGACAGAACATGAACTCTCGCAAGACCATTTATCTCAGCAAAAAAGGTATGAAGGAACTTAAAAAAGCGGTTTCACGGCTAGCACACGAGAAGCAAGAGGCGCTCGCACGTCTGCGCGATATCGACAAAACCGATGGCCATGACGAACGTTTCGCTAGGTCTGAACAGCTTGCTGCAATTGAAGTTATAGAGAGCGAGCTTGCTGACAAGCAGCGCGCACTCTCTCAAGCAAAATTGTTCCCACGCAAGCGTGACGCCATTAAGGTGGCTATCGGTTCGGTTGTCGACCTGCTCGATACAAGTGGTCGCATCGTGCGCTATACAATTGTAGAAAGTATCGAAGCCAACCCGAGCGATGGACGCATTTCCATCAAAAGTCCGCTTGGCAAAAACCTCATCGGTAAACAGATACAGGACGTGGTTGAATGGTCCTCAGGACTACGCACCAACCGCCTACAGCTTGTAAGCATAGGGTAGCCCTATCCGACATGAAAAAAGAGTGAAGCTCCACACTTCACTCTTTTTGTTTTTGCTATAATACTACTAATGCTTTATTACACAAAAACGGTTCGCCAAACCCTAGACGAATTGCAATCTTCCGAACTCGGTCTCGCCATCAGCGAGGCAGAGGAGCGACTACGTCTCAACGGTCCTAACTCTATTCGCGTCTCAAGCGAATCCATATGGCGTAAGATCATAGAGCCATTTGCTAACCTATCTATGGTCATTCTTATTGCAGCGGCAGCTATTAGTATTTTTCGCCACACCATTTTAGACGCAGTCATTATCTCAACCATCATATTAGTAAGTGCCGTCATTTACTACGTACAACGTTTTTCTACTGAGAGAATCTTACGTTCACTTCGCAAGCACGAAGAGCAAAGAGTAGATGTACTGCGTGATGAGAAAAACATCACTATCAGCTCTACACTACTTGTTCCAGGCGACGTTATGACGCTCCGCGAAGGCGACAAAATCCCAGCAGATGCACGTATCATTACCGGACGCGCCCTACGCATCGATGAGGCCCAGTTAACAGGTGAGTCTATACCCGTTGATAAACAGACTGTTGAGCTATCAGGTGAAAAAGAAGTTTACGAACAAACCAATATGCTATTCCAAGGTTCATTTGTCGTCTCAGGCGAGGCAATTGCCGTTGTGATAGCGACCGGTAATGAGACTGAATTTGGCCGGTTAGCCCAACTTACCAAAGACACTCCCGCGGATAGTCCGGTTCAACAAAAGATTGATAAGGTCATTTCGCAGATTATTACTGCAATTGCTGGTATCGCTATTGTCGTTTTCTTACTTTCGCTTTATCGTGGCACAACAATCGCCGACAGTTTGCAATTTGTTTTAGCGCTTTCCGTAAGCGCTGTCCCTGAAGATCTACCAATTGCAGTTTCTATTATCTTAGTCCTCGGCATGCGTCGTATGGCTCATAAAAAGGCGCTCGTGCGCACCATGCGGTCTATCGAGTCAATTGGCGTCATTACCACTATCGCAACTGATAAAACAGGCACTCTCACCAAAAATCAGCTAACTATTCAGGATGTATGGCATTACCAAAACTCGCACAGTCGACTTTCGCACACTATAGCTCGAGCCGCTAACCAATCAACTCATAATCATGGCGATCCTCTTGACGCTGCTTTCCTGCAGTATGCCGAAGCAAAGAATATAAGCCCATCACACCATCAACCGCTCCTTAGTCTACCGTTCGATCAAGAGGTCGCTATGAGTGGCAACTTGTGGCACAACGGCGCCGAATATGACCTAGCCATAAAGGGCGCCCCTGAGCATGTACTGTTACATTGTGACCTTACCGAAAGTGAACATGAACAAACCTCGATGCAGCTTCATAAGTTTACCGGTAACGGCTACCGTGTCATTGCCGTAGCGCATGTTACACTCAAAAAACCAATTACAGAATTTAGTGAGCTACACAAAAGAGATAAGCTTACATTGGACGGTTTTGTAGCCGTTGCCGACGTGCTGCGTCCCGAGGCAAAGTCTGCAATTCAGACTGCACTCCGGGCAGGTGTAAGTGTTCGTATGATTACAGGTGACCACTTTGAAACGGCTTATCATATTGCCAGGCAACTCGGAATGGTCCACTCACGTGATCAAGTTTTTGACGCCCGTCACATGAATGTCATGAGCGACGAACAGCTAGAGGGGATTATTGAGGGGATCCGCGTATTCTCACGAGTAACTCCTGACCATAAATACCGCATTTTAGCACTTCTTAAAAAACACAATATCACCGCCATGACTGGTGACGGAGTTAATGACGTGCCCGCCCTCACAAATGCGCATGTCGGTGTTGCCATGGGAAGCGGAGCACAAATCGCCAAAGATGCAGGCGATATTATTCTTATTAACGATAACTTCAAGGGCATCGTCGATGCTATGCGCGAGGGTCGCACTATTATAGCCAATATCCGTCGCATGCTTGTTTATCTGCTTGCTACAAATACAGGTGAGGTTCTTACAACTATCGCCGCTCTCGTTGTCGGGCTACCAATTCCGTTAGTGCCAGTACAGATCCTCTGGGTCAACCTAGTAACCGATACAGCTATGGTCATACCCCTTGGTCTGGAACCAGGTGAGCGCTCAACGATGCGCCGTCACCCCGACAGGCCAGACGCCCCACTTTTGGATGCATTCCTTATATCACGCATCGTACTTATAGCTATCACCATGGCCGCTTTGACACTGAGCATGTACGCATTCTTCACGCATTGGTATGGTGCAGCCTACGGACGTACGATTGCTTTTACTGCGCTCGTTGTCATGCAGTGGGCGAGTGCAATTAGTCTCAGAAGTGACGATGAACCACTGTTTATGCGTCTGCGCGTCTTTAACGGCAAATTTTACACAGGACTTGCCATTGCTGCAACATTGCAACTTTTCGCAATCTTTACGCCATTTGGAACCGTACTCCACGTTAGCCCTGTCGCGTTGCCAGATCTAGCTATTACTAGTCTTATCGCTCTCGTTATTCCTATTGCCGTTATAGAAGTTCACAAATACATCGGCCGTCGATTTCTTGGACGAAGTCAAACCGCAAAAAATAGTAGATATGGTGAATTTGCGCATGCAGATTCGCTTTAGTCGATTATTCATGTTATGATAGCTTAGCCAAACTCCTTCGAGCAGGGAGACGAACGATGTCTCAGCCCAAAAAGCCAGACCTGACAGATCCGGGCACAGCGGCGGCCACCACCCTCAGTGGCGAACGCATCCCCACGCCCGACCCGTACACGTCCGAGGACTCGGGAACAACCTACGTCACCAACTTCGGCACCAGCGATGGCGCCTACCGTCCAACCCAGTCCACAAGCGGTCGGGTGGAGTCGGGCGAACCTCAGGCAAGAAGCGATGGTCGGTAGACGATCCTGAATGGTGATGAGCTGCGCATACAAACCGCGCCGCTCATCACCACGATCGTCTGCCGTTTAAACCCTGATTCTCAATTTTATTAAGCACGACACAATTTATTTATAGTAGTATGGATATATATGGGTTCATACGAAACAGCTCGCCAAAAATACAAACCCGATCATATCAAGATCCTTCTTATCGCCGAGTCGCCACCTCCTAAACCCGATGTGCAAAGCAGCAGGCAGTTTTATTATGCTGATCGTATTCGTAAGGATGATCGGCTCTTCACTAATACCATTTATGCGCTTTATCCTGAGACGGTTGACCAAAAGGAAGCTGAACTAGAGTCTCAGAAGGAGAGTTGGCTGCGCAGATTCCAGTCCGATGGTTTTTACATGATTGAAGCACTCGAAGAATCACAAGTCCATGAAATTACTAAAAAGGAGCGCCGAGAGCGTATTCGCCAGTCAATACCTCAACTTATTGAGAAAGTAGACGGACTAGCACAATCAAGTACAGGTATCATTTTAATAAAATCCAACGTATTCGATATAGCAGCCGAACCGCTCAAAAAAGCCGGGTTCCGCGTATTAAACACTGAACTTGTCGATTACCCCGGACGATTTAACCAACACGCATATCGAGAGAAGCTCGCCAAACTCACAGCGCTAGTACATAAGTAGTTTTGCTCTTAGGATTGAAGATCCTAGTATCTCCTAATGAAATTTCTCATGTTTATCTAACATCGCCAAAATTGCGTCCATCCGTCGTTGACGCGTCGTATCTGTTTTTGCCGTTTGCAGACGCCAGGCAATTGAGTACAAATTGGTCTTATTGAGGGTATCGAAGAATGCTTTTGCTTCAGGACGTTTAGACAATTCTGTAAGAAAATCCATTGGAATTTCCATCGACACGGCAGGATCGTAGGCTTTTTGCCAACGACCATCAGCCTTTGCCGCCTCAACCTCGGCAATCCCAGCAGCCGCCATGCGCCCTGCTTGTGTTAATCGTTCGATATGTTCAATATTACGCTTTGACCATAGACCCTTGGGACGACGTGGAGTAAATTTCTGCAGATAGGAATCACCGTCATATGATGCGGCCTGGCTATCTATCCAGCCATAGCAAAGTGCCTCATCGAGCGCAGTGGTGTGGTTTATAGATTCACCGTGACCTTTCTTATAAAAACGTAACCATACACCGCTACTTATGGCATGATTTTCATCGAGCCATTCATGCCACTGTGTATCAGTAGCGAACAGTTTAATAGGTAAGTCATTTTTCATTTCAGTCATAAGATCTCCTGACTCAAAAACATTATTAAGCGTCTATGGCGTTTACCATATCAAGTAGCTTAGTCGTTGTGGCCCAGTTACGTATTGTCATAGACTGATAGGGCACTGTTCCAATGATTCTATTGAGGCGGCTTTTAGTTCTCACAACACCCAATCTCTGTGAATAAATGACACCGTCGCCAGGCCACACTGAGTCAATACCTTCTTTAGGACTAAACACTGACATAGCGTCAGCCAAGGCAATGTCCATCAAGAATATCGCATCACTGTAATATTTTTCTGGCTGCTCGCCAAAGCCTTTAGGTTTATTGTCAATTACTGCCTGAAGTTGATCACGAGTTAGTACAAGTACCTTAACGATAGAGCTGTCCAACGTAAACCTTTTAGGCAAGTTTTCCTCAATTTTTTTACCGAGAGTCTTTGCATCGAGATCTGACTGCATGATAACGTTACCACTCTGAATATAAGTTATAACGTTTGTAAAACCCTGTTCTTCAAGAAATAGTTTTAGACCTACCATTGGGATTTTATTCTTACCGCCGACATTTATGCCACGCAGGAGTACTACATATATCATTAAACCTATTATATATGCCTTCCGGGCAGAAAATTTAAAAATCGTCCGACCGAGGACGACTTATCGTGAATAGACTAGGGGGTTGTACCGGGGACGCGAGATTCGTGCTCTCGCGCCCCCAGCGGGCTAGCTCTACCGCATCAAGCGCGCGGCATCTGGGCATTGCCACGAGGGATCTTGCAGACTACGGGAATACCCCTGTACGAACGCGTTGAAGACGGGAATGGAGTTCATCTCCTGTCGCCACACAAGCGGCAAGCAGAAGGGATTCCAATGCCACGGTTCGTGGTCACAGGGCACCAAACCGAGCCCGTGCGGCGTTATTCCGAGCAGCCCGTGCGCCACCAGAACCTCCAGAAATGGAGGTACTTGCGGCGTCGCAAGATCCATACGAACCTTATTGCCACGGAGCCACAGGTTAACGTCGATCACGGCGATGAGCGGTCGCGTGCCCGGGTTGAGGCTGTAGGCACGACACACAATCCGTGCAGCCAGCTTGGCCGGCTCCTCGCCCAGGTCGTCCAACTGGGCACGTCTCCATCCGCGCCTATTCAGCGCCTGGTCCATCGGATGAATCGGTGATTCCATTTGAGCCTCGATTCTCTCGTGCGTGCAGAGTTGCACACTTTATATATTTATAACATAATACTCGATTAATCAAAAGACGTGTCAACCGTCACCAAATCATCAAATAGCCCATAAAAATAGCACCGTCAGATGACGGTGCTATTTTGCCAGTCGGAAGTATCTACTTCCAGCCGAAAGCCTGACTCAAAATCCACAGCGATGCCGCAATGGAAATAAAGAACAGACCCAGGCCAACCGGGCTACCCCAGCTGAACCAGGAACCCCACGAGCGCCAGTGTTTCAGGCTATCCCCGTAGCTGTAGACGTATCCCTTTGGGTCGTCTTGAGAGCTTTTGTCTTGGTGTTGCATAGTGCCTCTTTATTAGTTAATGAGAGCTACTACCCTAGAAGGCTCGACGATATCCCTCGAGTGGTGTAAGCCGACTCATTCATCTTAGTGATCGAGGTTTCCGTCCATGATGTTCGCCGAATGAGTAGCGCATGGTTGCAAGGGGTGACCACTTTACATGTATTTAAACACAGAATAGCCAACACAGCAATTGGTCTCAGAAAAAGTTATTCTACATATCCACTAGAATGGGAATCAGATTTTTTCATATTTTTACAAGGTCTAGCTTATCTTCAAGATTAGACGTTCCTTGCACTAGTCGGCCTTTCGTATGCTTGCAACACAACTAGAATTTAAAAATGTTCATCATCTCTGAATATTTATAATGGGTTGTTGTTGGTTACGCCGGGTTGTCAGCCCTGTTCACGACAGTGCCCTTGATGACCTTGCCGTGGTACTCGCTCTTGCGGTACCGGCGCCACCAGGGGTTCATCCAGTCCTCGTAGTCCTCCACGCTGCTCATGTAGAAGAACGGGGCAGCGACGGCCGCGATTGGCCAGAAGAACGCGACGAACAACTGGACAAGCAGCCCCCAGAAACGCAGGAAGTTCCAGAAGCGGAACACACGCCAGAACGTCCCGTACTTGCTGAAGGAGGCGTGTCCCCAGTTGAGGAACCGGTAGAACCAGCTCGTGTTCTCGAACGGCGGCTCGATGTACCGCTGCTTATTGGCCGGCCTCGCGACTCCCGTGAAGAAGTAGTTGTAGACGTCCTCGAGCAGGCTGGTTTCCAGCCGGTCGTTCGGGTGGTTTGCCCTGTACGCCTTGCGGGCGACGGCGATGAACATCGCACGACGCACCGGCGTGAAGACGAACCACAGCATGGCCATCAGGAGACGACTCGCGTCCCCCGGCCACACCAGGTACCACAAGTACATGCTCACAGCCACCAAGTACAGCGGCAGCCCGAGCATCGGCCAGGCGAATCGCCGTGCCCGTGCACGCACGAGGTTGATCGGCTTCGACTTGCGCTGACCGGCGCGCGGGCCGGTGGTCCAGTACTCAGCCCTACGGCTGTCGTACCCGACCTGTCGACCGCGCATCCAGCTCCACAGCCACCACACCAGTTCGAGCGTCATCCCGGACAGGACGACGATCGTGATGATGAGCCACCCCAGCCGGTTGCCACTCCACTGCAGCAGGTGCTGCGAGAAGATGGTTCCCAAGAGGTCGCCCACCCAGGAGAACGGGGCGTGGTGCCACACACCGAGGTGCGTGAGCCAGTGCACCGGGGGCAAATTGCCCACCTGATCCACAATGTTGGACAACGTCCTCACCCTTTCAGGATACGAAATGACGGCGGTCGCCGTCACGATTGCATACTTTAACATAATTTTTATATAAAGTAAATAATTTAAGTTGAGATTACTATGAAATTATGTTATTGTAAGTGGCGCAAGTACCTCATCCAATCACACACTGGAGGCAACCGTGCGACATCAATCCGAGGTTACGACGATCCCCAATTCCCTCCGAAGGAGGGTGATGTGGGCCAATCGGATCATTCGGCTCCTGCTTGTCTGTGCGGCAAAGACACGGCTGTTCGTCCGACCAACAGTAATCGGTCGTGAGAATCTCTCCTCCTCCGGGGGAGTGGTGATCGCGTCGAACCACCTGTCCACGTTCGATCCCATCGGGCTGTTCGCGCCCATCGTCAAGTTCCGGCCAGACGTAACATTTCTGGCCATGGCCGAGCTGTTCCGAAGCCCGATTGCTGGTCGCATACTGCAGTGGTTCGGTATCATCCCGGTTCATCGCGGTACGGACACAGCCGTTGAGGCATCGAGGGTCGGCGTTGCGGTTCTCACGGCCGGTGGTGCGGTCGCGGCCTTCATCGAAGGCAAGATCTCACGCACAGGCGAGCTGCTGCCCCCGAAGAACGGTGTGGCATACATGGCATCCGAAGCGGGTGTGCCGGTCATTCCGGTTGCGATGGTCGGTACCAACCGCGTGAAGCGCCCAGGTACCGGATGGTGGCACTGGGGATGGCGTCGTCGCTACACCATCGTCATCGGCAAGCCCATGACGCCCCCGCAGTGCCTATCAACCAAGCAACAGCGTGACGCGTTTAGTGAGGAGGTGATGGAGGCGATCCGTAGCCTGATCGAGATGGCTACTCCGTCTTCAACCTGACCGTACTGCATTTCGTCCCCGACAGGAGTCTTCGACTTCGCGTCGGGGACTCCTGTCTTTTCAATGCATAAATAGATCTCATGAGAATAGCCGCTTCCAGTAGATGGGCTGCAAATTACGAGACACAATTTCACCCTTCCCATATCCTGATATAATAATCCGAGTGAATACTCTACCCACCTACGAAGAAATCATTGCACTCCATAGAAAATATGCACCATCACAAGCTGCCTTTGATTTGGTTTTCACTCACTGTCAAATAATTTGGGAGCTTGCCGAGCAGCTCATCCAGAAATCGAGCCTCCCGGTAAATTCTGAACTTGTAAAAGTCGGGTGTCTGTTGCATGACGTCGGTGTATACCGCCTCTACCTGCCGAACGGTGAGATCGATCATGCGAACTACATCAAGCATGGAACCGAAGGCTTTGCGTTACTTAAAGAAGAGGGTTTCGATGAACAACTTTGCCGCTTTGCTTCGAATCATACTGGTGTAGGTCTAACCAAAAAAGAGATCGAGGAAGACAAGTTACCTATCCCGCCTTCTGACTACTTTGCAGAAACCCCAGAAGAGCGGCTGACCATGTATGCAGACAAGTTTCATACCAAGACGACACCTCCGAAGTTTATGACGGCGGATACCTATGCTGAAAAGCTGGAGAAGTTTGGTGAGGAAAAAGTAGCACGTTTCAGACAATTCCAAAATGAACTTGGCACACCTGAGCTCCGATCATTAGCTAAAAAATATGGCTTCGAAATCATATAGTGGATACGGGGGATAGGATCACGAAAACTTCTATTTGCTCGAGCATATAGCCCTAGAAATCAGTTATATGTGCATGTTATGCTTATGTTTATGGGCGAACGTATAACACGGGAAGAACTAGATTCTATTGCAGATATTATTAAGCAAGGGCCATACGAAGGGTATCCAGAACACAGAAACCGTTTATTTCTAGGAGCGGCCGGATTACGCCTAGCCAAGGTTGGTACCAATATTCCGGATGGTCTCTGGCACGTTGCGAACCATGTTAACCGTCAAGGCAAGACTAAGGGTCTGGATCCGGAAGTTCCAGATTCTGGTATGTCTATGGTTGATCCCAAACTTATAGCACGCTGGCGCAGCGCAGGCTTAAGCATCGACCAGTACGGACGTCCTATTCACCCCGATGCCGAACCGTTGCTAGCAGATCCACGAATTGGCCTTCCAACTGGCGCAGGATTTTTTTACAAATACGGGCCAAACGAAACGGTCGACCCCGTTACTTATCGGGGTGAATTACCCGAGTTCCTTCTTATCCGAAGAGAGAAGGGCAGAAGATGGGCTCTTCCGGGTGGCTTTGTAGACCGCAAGGATAAATCAGCGCAGAAAGCAGCGCGTCGAGAGCTCAGCGAAGAGACCGGACTCACTGAGGTAGGTGGCGTTGACGAGGTTATTCTGAATAAGCGATCCGTTGGACTTCGCGACACAATCCATGCTTGGACAGAAAACACCGTGGTCTTAATTCACGGAAATCAAGAGTACTTATATGACACTGAGCCAGTTGCACGGGACGACGCGATTGATGTAGGCTGGTTTACAAGAGAAGGAATGGACTCACTAGAAATGTTTGATGCGCATGCACAATATATCGAAAAGGCGTATGACGAAATACATCGAAAACACCACTAGGTATTTGCATGAAGTAATAAAATAGTATATATTATACGCGAGTCACAGCTTGATTCACCTTCTAGCAGATTGGACGCCATGCGTGCCATCGCAAGGATCAGCGGCGTAATCACCGCTGTCACTCTGACCGCCCTTCTCGCCGCGTGCGGGGGAGCTCAGAGCCAGACGAGTTCAACCAGCTCGACCACTAGCGTTGCCGCTCAGGCCGCACCGCCGGTGATGTCCACCTCGCTCCCCGCTAAGCCGGTGTGTGAGGCGTTCTCCAAGGATGCCGTCAGCCAGATCATCGGCAAGACGGTCTACTCGGTGAACGACGTCGACATTTCGGCTGGCGCCCAGCCGACGGTGTGTTTCTACTACACAGACACCCAGGAGGTCAACAACGTCGAGATCCACTGGATGTTGGTCAAGGATGCGATCTGGGATACCCAAATCGCTGCACTGGGCACGACCGAGTCGGGGGGCATGAAGTCAACCTCAGTCCGGTACGCCGGACTGGGCGACGACGCCATCAGAGGCGTAACCACCTTCGAGGGCAGGACGGTCAACGAGTACGAGGTACTCCTGAAGCAGCGAGGAGTCGTTCTCGACATCACCAACTCGGCAAACCTGCCGGATGGTGCATTCCTCAACCTAGTGAAGATGGTCATCCAGACCGTCAACAAGCTGTAGGCCGAGCGAGACCGGGCGACAAACCCAGAGTCTCGCTCGGCCACGAAAGCGCAAACTATTTTATATGCAATAATCACCATTTTAAATTAAAAGAGATCGACTATATGTCGATCTCTTTTAATGTCTTCTATGAGTCTCTTTACTCCGCGCTCTTGACTTAGCGTATAGTTCATTAGTATCGTGAAGTGAATCAGCTTATGAAAATACTTTTCCATAGCCCTAAAACCATGAAGGCTGAACTGTCGTCAGTTCATAGACTTCTTCGACGTTTCGGGTTCTATTACTCGTTCAAAGGTGTTGAGCAATTTAAGAACAAGTTCAAACCAAACTGGGAGACCCGTTATATTACCTACAGCGGATCGCCTGCCAATCTACTGCGAGCAGTTAAAGATGCTGAATACGTTTCATCGTATAAGACACGCGGAGACCGGCTCGTTTATCTTACAACGATTGCTGGAATTGCCATTTTCTCAATCGGTTTATACTTCATTCTTAACTAATCACAATACACTAAATAAATGACTGTTTTATAAATGTAGCTAGAAAGTACCCCTTTCATATGGTAAAATAGTGGAGCTTTGGGGTGTCGCCAAGTGGTAAGGCACATGGTTTTGGTCCATGCATTCGGGGGTTCGAATCCCTCCTCCCCAGCCAAGAATTTATTTTTCGAACCAAAAACATCCAACCCTCCCCGGTGACCCGGAGAGGGTTGTCGATCTTAAGGACTTATTCGCCCTTCGCGTGAAGCTGCCTGCCTTCGGTTGTGTAATTGCGGGTGCGGTTGTACGCGAGCTTCTGCTCTACCGCTTCCCAGAGGTCGAAACCCATCCGTTCGGCGTTGTAGAGCAACCCGATCACCACATCGGCGAACTCAGCTGGGACGCCGAGAGGTTTGCCTTCGGGCGAGAACCGAACCTCGGCGTCTTTGTACAAACGCCACGCCTGAAAGGCCTCCGAGATCTCCTCGTGGAGATGCGCGACTTCCTCGGCGAAGCTGTTCTTGTCCGCCGGGTCCCACCCCGAATCGAGGCACTCCTGGTAGACTGTCCGTTGATCGATCACTCCTGCACCTCCGTGATGACAAGTTCCGTATCCCCGTTGTACAGGAAGGATTCTATTTCCGCAAAATTTTCTCCATCGGTTTTCCTTTGGCGAGTTCGTCGACTAGTTTGTCCAGATAGCGGATTTCCTGCATCAGTGGATCTTCGATGTCCTCGACTCGAACGCCGCAGATCACACCAGTGATTAGCTTTCGCGCCGGATTCATCCTCGGGGATTTCCCGTAGAAGTCTTCGAAGCTGGTCTTTTCCTCGAGCTGCTTCCCCAACTGGAGCTGAGTGTAACCGGTCAGCCAACGGATGATTTCGTCGAGCTCGGCCTTGGTCCGTACCTTGGTCTCCACTTTCTTCACGTAGTGCGGGTAGACCTCGGCAAATGGCAATGCGTAGAGTCGCTCTTTTTTCATATAAAATGAGTGTATGCCAACGAAGACAATATCTGAAGGAGTAGTTCACAAATTGCCTGCCGATTTGCGGAAGGCGCTACTCGCCGACCCTGACGCCTTGGCGCAGTGGGAGGATATTACTCCACTTGCCCGCAATGAATGGATTTGTTGGGTAATATCGGTGAAGCAAGAAGCAACCCGTAAAGACCACGTCAGGCGGGTACCCGAGGAATTGGTTCAAGGTATGCGCCGACCCTGTTGTTGGGTCGGCTGTTTACACCGGACAGATAAGTCGGCTAGCCGTTCGCAGAAATTCGTTGCCGAACGTCAAAGCCAGTAGTGTAAAATCCAAATTCAGGGGGATTCTCTAGATCCGTAGTTCGAACATTAAATACATTCCAGAGCTCGACCAGTTAAGAGGCTTGGCGGTGCTGCTGGTTTTTTATTTCCACGCCATAGCCGCCATGTCCGTAGCGCCCTACTATTTCGGGGTAGGTGCCAACTCGACCCCGATTGTCCGCTCTCCGCTGGACGTTCTGATCGTCAACGGGTTTACCGGGGTAGCCCTATTCTTCGCCTTGAGCGGTTTTATCCTCACCTCGGCGGCCTTGAATGCAGACAAGGTGAACTGGAAAAACTTCTACATAAACCGCTTTTTGCGGCTCTTCCCCTTATATCTAGTGGTCAACCTATTGGCGTTTTCCGTCGGCAAAATGCCGTCGAGGCAGCTGATGTTAAACCTGATTGGCTTCGGTAATTATCATTTGGGCTATGGCATCTTCGACATTGTTCTGTGGGTAATTTCGCTTGAGATTCAATTCTATTTTCTGCTGCCCTATCTTCTCGCGCTACTGAAACGGTACGGCGTAAAAGTGCTTTGGATTCTGCTGGCAGCATTGTCGGTCGTGAGGCTGGCTATCCGTCTGGACGGATCGTACTTGCATGAACTGGTTTACTGGACCATGCTCGGCCGGCTCGATCAATTCCTGGTCGGAATGCTGGCAGCCTTTTACTGTTTCAATGGCGACTGGCTGACCAAACTACCGATGCTTCCCGTCCGAAAGCTGGCTATTGGGCTCATCGTGTCCTTTACGGCGCTGGTGATCTTGCTTTGGGTGTATACCGTGACCGGGTGGAAATATGGGCCATCGTATTTTCTAGTCGTTTGGCCGGTCCTTGAGCCGTTGGTCTGGGCGGCCGTGGCGGCTTGCTATGTAGGGTTGGCTCGGATCTACCAGCCAAGGTGGCTTGAACCATTGAGGCTGGCTGGAGTAATAAGTTTTTCCTTATACATTTTGCAGTATCCGATCATCAAGCTGCTTCAGCGCGCTGGATGGGTGGTAACAATCAATAATCACCGGGTTTCAGCGGGACTGATCTCGGCGACTTTAATTTTCCTGCCGGTTACGATCGTATTTGCGGTGGCAGCTTACTACCTAATCGAAAAACCTCCGTTGAAGCTCAGGAAGCGTTATATCAATTAGAATACGACGACGGCTTGATTACTAACTCCTGGCACCGCGTTCATGTTGCCAAGTAGAGATCCGGCCGACCAGTACGATGCGCTGCCGGTCCAGGCGTCGTTGACGTAGAACCCGATAGGGTTATCGGCGCTACCCTGCACACCATAGACGACCCGAGCATGCATTGAGGTTGTCGTGTTCACCCTGCCCGAGCTGGTATTCCAAGAGTCGGCGTAAGCCGCTCCAATGTGCCCCCAGACCTCAACCGGATTGCCGGCGTAGACTTGTCCGGCGATAAATGCAGCACTAACGCCGAAGTACGCGCTGGCGCTACGGCCATAGCTTTGGGCGGCTCTGGCGACCGGTCCAGCGTGCACACCGTAACCTTGCGTCCAGCTAAAGGTCGAGAGGAAACCAACGAACATTTCGTTTGGGTTGTCCCAGTCATCACCGTTCCGGGCCCTTGGGTTGTAGCCAATGATATTAACGATCGCGTTCTCCGAGGTTTGGATACCACGGTAGGCCAGTAGCATCCGAAGCGATGTCAGCTCGCAGCTACGGCCATAAGGCTGGGTGTAAAGCGGCACATTTAGTTTAACGACCTGCGCTACGGTAGTGTAGGACCCACTCAAAACGCCTGCGCTAGGTAGACCCCAGGTCGGGACTACTCCCGCACCGACGCTGAAGGTGTAGCCAGTTTGGTAAGCCTCCCCCGAAGGTGAGTAGGTCATGGTATTGCCGGACCAGGACAGTTTGCCGGGTACGTTTGGGCCGACACTAAAGCGTTTTTCGGCCGAGGCATGATCTACTGCCTGGTCGAAGGTAATGTGCATTGGCGAATTCGGGGCGACGCCACCTCCAGGGCTGAAGCTGGCTGTGACTGCTCCGTTGGTCGCAAAGGCGAAGGGACGGTCTTTTTCTAGCACACCACCGACTTTTGATCTCAACCCAGCTTTGACGGTGTACTTATAGGTTTTGCCAGGAGAAATTCCCTCCGGAACATATCGGTAGGTTTTAGCATCAACCCAGCTACCCTTCCCCGCGAAATCGAATTTAAAGGCTGTTTGAGTGGTGTCCATCGGCTGGTCAAAGCCAATGTCGACGGTTTGATCCTTATTGAAGTGGTCCCCTTCCCGGGCGGAGACGATCGCGGGTTGGGTAACGGTCGTAAAGGTCGAACTGACTACAGCTTTGTTTTTGTCTGGCAAGGCAGGGTCTTGAACCGAAAAAGTATAGCTGGTGCCTTGTTTCAAAGGACTACTGGGCTCCCAGGCCATCACCTGCCCATCGGATATTTGGTTTAACTTCACCTTTGGGTTGAGGCTCGCACTTAACTTTCGAGGATACTCGCTGGCGTCGGATTGGACGACTATAAATCGTGGCTTGATTGAAACGTTTTTGGAATTAGACTTTGGGCTGATGCTTTTAATTCCGGCCGCGACCTCGGTAGTAAAGGCCTGCTCGATATCCGGCAGAGGGGCATTTGTAATTGCGCGTTTTAATCCGGTAATCCGAACCTTGTAGGTGTGCGAGATCTGAAGATTGCCGTTGGGGATAAAATCTGCCTCCGAGACTCCGAGCGGGGTGCGCTTTTGCTCCCATGCGCCCGGTGCATCTGGGCTAATGCTGGCTACATACGTTGGCGCAACATCCTGGCCAAATTTAACTCTTAAAGGACCTTCTACCGGGACCGAATCTCGGCCGACGACCCTGGCCGCTAAGGGCATTTGGGTGCGGACTACTCCAAGACCGACGCTAAGCAGCACTATCCCAGCAATTATCGGAGCTGGGCTAGGTTTGAGCGCTGGTTTGAGGTGACCTAAAATTTGTTTGCGAAGCAAACTCCCCCCTTAAGATAGCTCGTCGGCTACCCAGATCGCTATCAATTTAGCCAAACCCCAGCCGATCAAAGCGAATACAACCATGGCAATTAGGGTAGCCGGCTCAAACACCGAGACGGTTTCTACCCCCGAGGTTACCGCTGGATGGAAAATCGACCGGAAAGGTGAGATTAAAATACCACCCAGTGAGTAAACCATCGACACAAAAGCACTGGTTGGGTTCGCGCCCAACAACTTAAATACCAATCGGAAACCCAGCAGGCTCTCGATGGCTCCTAGCCCGTAATACACCAAATGATAAGCCTCAAAAAAGTGTTTACGTTCCTCTGCTAGTTTGTTATTTGCACGTCTGGCCGTCGATTTTTTCTTCATACTGCTGCCTCCAATTTTAGTATATTCTGCTCAAATTGCTAATGCTTATATTCCAACCGCGTAATGGTCACACTGCGACTGTGGTTGGCCACCATTAATGATGGTCGCCATCCAGTCCATTACTGCAGCCCTGCCAGCGTTAAACATCGGGGCATAGTGGGTTGCGCCAGATAGCTCCCAGCGTAAATTGCTGGAACCATCTGCACAGATACGTTTAGCCAATTCTTCCTGGGCCCCGACTAGAATTACCTGATCGTTCTTCCCGGAAACCAGTAGAACCGGTGTATTTAGCGCTTCACCGGCTAAATTCTGGTCGAGCAAGCGGCTAAATTCCGGCGCTACCCCGTAAATGTTGTTGGCGCGCATCGCAGCCAAAAAAGCCGGTTGGTACAGCGCATTCAAGGAGCCAGTGGTGCCAAAGTACATGATTCCGCTGCTAGCGAATGGCTCGACGTTGTTGATGCAGTACTTTCTGGCATCGGCCTCAATGGTAGGTGCATATTTGGGGGTAAAGATCTCCGAGGCGGG